>NZ_CBAZRM010000003.1:0-239048 GCF_964834465.1 Jezberella sp. | reverse complement strand
GGTGCGGCAAGCAACTACCTACTGCCCAGCCTGACTGCTTACTCGAGTAAGAATAGCGTCACCATCAACGCCTACACGGGTCTGGTGACCTTGACCGGTGCTAGCCTGACAACGATCTATAACGGTTCAGCCCAATCCGTGAGTGGCTTTACGGCAAGTGGGTTACTGGGAACAGATGCCAGTAACGTCGCGACGGTGATGTCAGGCTATACAGCCACGGTCAGTGGCACCAATGCCGGCACCTATACCAACACGATCACCGGCAGCAATAGCAACGCTAACTACAGCAACGTTAGCTTGGCGACGGGTACATTGACAATTGGCAAAGCGACGGCCACGATTACTGCAGCTAAAACCTACGACAGCACCACAGCACTGACGTCTGGCCAAGTGACCATCACGGGTGTGACGGTGGGTGGCTTTACGCAGATGCTGACCTATACCGGCACGGCAGTTTCGAATAACGCCAACGTCAGCGCCAATGGATCAAATTACCTCTCGGGCATCACGGCATTGGCCAACGGGGGGTCAGGTAGTACCGCTGGCATAGCCAGCAACTATGTGTTGCCAAGCCTGACGGCTTACTCAAGTAATAACACCGTCACGATCAGTGCCTATGCGGGGCAGGTGACCTTGACGGCGAATAGTTCAACCACCACTTACTCGGGTCTGGCTCAGTCAGTCAGTGGCTTTACAGGTAGCGGCCTCTTGGGCACTGACGGCAGCAACCTGTCGACCACCATGGCCGGCTACTCAGCGAGCGTGACAGGTACCAACGCCGGTGCTTATACCAATACGGTGAGTGGCAGCAATACCAACACCAACTATAGCAATGTGGTTTTGGCGATCGGTACGCTCACGATCAACAAAGCGACTGCGACGATCTTAGCCACCAAGACCTATGACAGCACGACCAGCCTGACGTCAGGCCAAGTCACCATCACCGGTTTGACGGTGGGTGGCTATACCCAGGTCTTGAATTACACCGGCACGGCGGTTGCCAACAATGTCAACGTAAGCGCCAACGGTACGAACTACGTCTCGGGGATTACTGCGCTGACCAATGGCGGCGCTGGTAACACCGCTGGCGCAGCAAGCAACTACGTACTGCCAAGTTTGACCGCTTATTCGAGCAACAACAGTGTCACCATCACGGCTTACGCAGGGCAGGTGACTTTGACGGCCAATAGCGCCAACGTGACCTATAACGGTTCAGCGCAAACGGCGACCGGCTTTACGGCAAGCGGCATGCTGGGTACAGACGCTAGCAACTTGTCAACGACGGCGGCAGGTTATAGCGCGAGCGTCAGTGGGACGAATGCGGGTAGTTATACCAATACGGTGACGGGTAGCAACGCCAACACCAATTACAGCAATTTCGTGTTGGCCACGGGGACCTTGACGATTGGACAGGCGACGGCCACAATCACTGGCGTCAAGACTTATGACAGCACGACCGCGCTGAGCAGTAATCAAGTAACTATCACGGGTGTCACCGTGTCGGGCAACACGCAGGTCTTGAGCTACACGGGGACGGCAGTTGCCAATAGCGCGAATGTGAGTGCCAATGGGGCTAACTATGTCTCAGGCCTTACTGCACTGGCGAATGGTGGTTCGGGCAACACTGCTGGTCTGGCTAGCAACTATGTGTTGCCTAGTTTGACGGGCTACTCGAGCAATAACAGCGTGACCATCAATGCGTATAGTGGCTTGGTGACGCTGACCGGTAATAGCTCAACCGTGACCTACACGGGCGCAACTCAGTCAGTGAGTGGCTTCTCGGCCACCGGTTTGCAGGGTACGGATGCGAGTAGCCCAGCCACGGTCATGGCGGGTTACAGCGCGAGCGGCGCCAGCGGCACCAATGCAGGTAGTTACACCAACACGGTATCAGGCAGCAACACCAACACCAACTACAGCAACGTCACGGTTGCCACCGGTGCGCTCACCATTAGCCCAGCCACTGCGACGATTGCGGCGACCAAGACCTATGACAGCACCAACAGCTTGAGCACGAGTCAGGTGACGATTACCGGTGTGACGGTGGGCGGTAATACACAGGTACTGACTTACACGGGCACGGCAAGCGCTAACAATGTCAACGTGAGTGCCAATAGCACGAACTACGTCACAGGGATTACAGCGCTGGCTAACGGCGGCTCGGGCAATACGGCGGGTCTGGCCAGCAACTATGTCTTGCCAAGTTTGACCGCGCACTCGGCCAATAACACGGTTACCCTGTATGCATACGCTGGCCAGGTGACCCTGACAGGTAACAGCCTGAGCACCACATACAACGGTGCGGCACAGACAGTCACGGGCTTTACGGCAAACGGTATGCTCGGTACTGATGGCAATAACTTATCTATGACAGCGGCAGGGTATAGCGCCAGCGCGAGTGGCACCAACGCAGGGACTTATACCAATACCGTCACGGGTAGTAATACAAACACCAACTACAGCAATATCGCCTTGGCGACCGGTGCGCTGACGATTGGTCAAGCCACTGCGACGATCAGTGCGACAAAAACCTATGACAGCAACACGAGCTTGAGTGCGGCTCAAGTGACGATCACCGGTGTGACGGTCGGTGGTTATACGGAAATCCTGACCTACACCGGCACGGCCCTGTCCAATAACGCCAATGTCACCGCCAATGGCGCCAATTATGTGACGGGGATTACTGCACTGGTCAACGGTGGCTCTGGCAATACAGCGGGCTTAGCAAGTAATTACGCCTTGCCCAGTCTGTCGAGCAACTCCAGTCATAATAGCGTCACGATCAATGCCTACTCGGGTCTGGTGACGCTCACCGGCAGTAACCTCACGACCACCTATAGCGGCTTGGCACAAACCGTCAGCGGGTTCACGGCGACGGGCCTTCAGGGCACGGACGCGACGAATGTTGCGACGGTCATGTCTGGGTATAGTGCGAGCGTCACCGGCACCAATGCGGGTAGCTATACCAATACCGTGACAGGCAGCAACACCAATACCAACTATAGCAATGTCACTGTCGCGACAGGCACGCTGACCATTGGGCAGGCAACGGCCAATCTCAGTGCGACCAAGATCTACGACAGCACGACCACGCTGACGGCAAGTCAAATCACGATCTCTGGTGTCAACGGCGAGGTGCTGAGCTATACCGGCACGGCAACTGCTAATAGTGCGAACGTGAGCGCCAACGGATCAAATTTTGTCACTGGGGTGATACTGGCTAACGGGACGGGTAGTTTGGCAAGTAACTACGCCTTGCCAAGTCTCACCTCACACTCGACCAATAACAGCGTGACCATCAACCCCTATGCAGGGCAGGTTACCCTGACAGGCAATAGCCTCACGACGACGTATACGGGTTTGGCTCAGACAGTTACTGGCTTGACGGCCATTGGCATGCTGGGTACGGATGGCAGTAACTTGTCAACGACCGCTGCGGGCTATAGCGCCAGTGCAAGCGGCACCAACGCGGGTAGCTACACCAATACGGTGACGGGCAGCAATACCAATGGCAACTATAGCAACATCGTATTGGCAACCGGTACGTTGACGATTGGTCAGGCAACCGCGACGATCAGTGCAGCTAAGGCCTATGACAGTACAACGAGTTTGACGAGTGGTCAGGTGACCATTACTGGGGTGACCGTCGGTGGCTACACGCAAGTCTTGACCTATACGGGTAGCGCCGTCGCTTACAGTGCCAATGTCAGTGCCAATGGGTCAAATTTTGTCAGTGGCTTGGTGCTGGCAAATGGTGGCTCGGGTAATACAGTGGGTCTTGCAAGCAACTATGTATTACCGAGCTTAACCACCTACTCAAGCAACAATAGTGTGACGATCAGCGCCTACGCTGGTGCCGTGACCCTGACCGCAAATAGCCTGAGCACTACCTATAGCGGCTTGGCACAATCCGCCACTGGCTTCACGGCGACAGGTCTGTTGGGCACTGACGCCAGCAACGTTGCGATCACGATGTCTGGCTACAGCGCGACGGTGAGTGGCACCAATGCAGGAAGCTACACCAACACGATCACCGGTGGTAATACCAATAGTAACTACAGCAACGTGACGCTGGCCACGGGTAGCTTGACGATTGCGAAGGCGACCGCAATCATCAGTGCGACCAAAGTCTACGACAGCACCACCAGCCTCACCAGCAGCCAAGTCACTATCAGTGGTGTGAACGGTGAGGTATTGACCTACGCTGGCACTGCCGCTGCCAACAACGTCAACGTGAGTGCCAATGGCGCTAACTACGTCACCGGTATCACGGCGTTGGCAAACGGCAGCGGTAGCTTGGCGAGCAACTATCTCTTACCGAGTTTGACGGGATACTCAAGCAATAACAGCGTCACGATCACGGCTTACACCGGCCAAGTGACGTTAACCGGCAATAGTCTCACGACGACCTATACGGGTTCGGCGCAGTCGGTCACAGGGTTTACCGCCAGTGGACTGTTGGGTAATGATGCAAGCAACGCGACAACGGTGATGGCGGGCTATAGCGCCAGCGTAAGCGGCACCAATGCGGGCAGCTATACCAATACAGTGACGGGCAGCAATACCAATAGCAACTACAGCAACGTGGCGCTGGCCACCGGGACATTGGCCATTGGTCAGGCAACAGCAACGATCAGTGCAGCCAAGACCTATGACAACACAACGGGTCTGACCAGTAGTCAAGTGACCATCACCGGTGTCACGGTTGGTGGCAATACCCAAGTCTTGTCCTATACCGGTACCGCGCTCGCCAATAACATCAACGTCAGTGCCAATGGTTCGAACTTTGTCACCGGCGTCGTGCTCGCGAATGGTGGTTCTGGCAACACCACAGGCTTAGCCAGTAATTACGTGTTGCCGAGTCTGACAACTCAATCCAGCAATAACAACGTGACGATCAGTGCCTATGCGGGGCAGGTGACGTTGACAGCCAACAGTTCAACGACGACCTATAACGGCTTGGCGCAAACCGTGAGTGGTTTTACGGCCACTGGTTTGCTGGGCACTGATGCCACCAATCCGACCACGACAATGTCAGGCTACAGCGCCAGCGGTAGCGGCACGAATGCCGGCACCTATACCAATACCGTGACAGGTAGCAACACCAACACCAACTACAGTAACGTCGTGTTGGCTACGGGTGCTTTGACGATAGGCCAGGCCACTGCCTCGATTAACGCGACCAAAGCCTATGACAATACGACCGGCTTGAGCTCGAGCCAAGTGACCATCACAGGGGTCACCGCGGGTGGCTTTACGCAAGTACTGACGTACACCGGGACGGCAGTTGCTAATAACGCCAATGTCAGTGCAAACGGGGCAAACTTTGTCTCGGGTATCGCGGCGCTGGCCGATGGCGGCACCGGCAACACTGTCGGTCTGGCCAGCAACTACTTGTTACCGAGTTTGACTACGCACTCGGTCAATAACAGCGTGACCATCACTGCCTATGCAGGCTTGGTGACCTTGACGGGCAATAGCCTGACCACCACTTATACGGGTGCGGCGCAGTCTGTGACGGGTTTCACGGCAACCGGTCTACTAGGGACTGATGCAACAACCCCGGCGACCACCATGTCAGGCTATAGCGCTTCGGCCAGTGGCACAAATGCGGGCACATACAATAGCGCCGTCTCAGGTAGCAACACCAACACCAACTACAGTAACGTCTCGGTCGCGGCGGGTACGTTGACCATCGGTCAGGCGACGGCGACGATTAGTGCTACCAAGACCTACGACAACACGACTGCGTTGACGTCCAGTCAGGTCACCATCACTGGCGTCACCCTGGGTGGCCATACTCAGGTGCTGGACTACACTGGCACGGCCACGGCAGCCAATGCCAATGTCAGCGCAAACGGCGCTAACTATCTAAGCGGCATCACGCTTGCCAATGGCGGGTCGGGCAACACCGCTGGTCTAGCCAGCAACTATGTCTTGCCTAGCTTGACGACTCAATCAAGCAACAACAACGTCACGATAAGTGCCTATGCAGGTTTGATCACCGTAACGGCCAACAGTTCGACAACCACCTACAGCGGTCTTGCCCAGAGTATCAGCGGCTTCACCGCAAGCGGTCTGTTAGGCGCTGACGCCACCAACCCAGCCACGACGATGGCAGGCTACAGTGCGAGCGTCTCGGGCACGAACGCTGGCACCTATACCAATACAGTAACGGGTAACAATACCAACACCAACTACAGCAACATCACCTTTGCAACCGGCACACTGACCATTGGGCAGGCGACAGCTTCGATCAGCGCCACCAAGACCTACGACAACACGACTAGCCTGAGTAGCAATCAAGTCACGATCAGCGGTGTCAACGGTGAAGTGCTGTCGTACACGGGGACTGCTATCGCTAACAGCGCAAACGTCAGTGCGAATGGCACAAACTTTGTTTCGGGCATTACGGCCTTAGCGAACGGCACAGGTAGCTTGGCTAGCAACTATGTGCTGCCAAGCCTGACTGCCTACTCAACGAACAATTCGGCCACGATCAATGCCTATGCAGGGCTTGTCACCTTGACCGCTAATAGCTTGAGCACGACCTATAACGGGCTAGCGCAAACCGCGAGCGGCTTTACTGCCACTGGCTTACTGGGATCAGACGCAACGAACGCCACAACGACCATGTCTGGCTACAGCGCCACGGTCAGCGGTACAAATGCCGGCAGCTACACCAGCACGGTCACGGGTACCAACGTCAATACCAATTACAGTAATATCGCCTTGGCCACTGGGACTTTGTCGATCGCTCAGGCAACGGCCGCGATCAGTGCCACCAAAACGTATGATGGCACCACTGGCCTGACGAGTAGTCAGGTGACCATCACAGGCGTGACGGTCAATGGCAACACCCAGTCGCTGAGCTATACCGGCACGGCGACGCTGTCTGATGCAAACGTCACGACATCCAACAAATATGTCGTTGATAGTGGGATCACGCTGACCAACGGAACTGGTAGCACCATCGGTTTGGCGAGCAACTACGTGTTACCAAGCAACACCTACGTATCAAATCAAAATAGTGCGACAGTGACGCCCGCTGTTGCCAGTCTGAGTGCAACCAAAGTGTATGACGGCACGACCTCATTGACCGCTGGGCAGGTCACCATTACTGGTGTGACCATAGGGGGCAACACTCAAGTATTGGCATACACCGGCACCGCAACGCTATCTGATGCCAACGTGGCAACGGCCAGCAAATACGTCGTCGACAGTAGTATGACGCTGGCTAACGCAGGCAGTGGTAATACCGCTGGGGTTGCGTCGAATTATGTGTTGCCCACGAGCGGTTACAGCGCGAGCGCCGACACGGCGACGGTGACCGCGGCGACCGCCACGATTAGTGCGACTAAAGTCTACGATGCGACTACCAGCTTGAGTGCAGGGCAAGTGACCATCAGCGGTGTGACGGTGAGTGGCAGCACGCAGATCCTTGGCTTTAATGGCACCGCGGTTGCTAATAACGCCAATGTCAGCGCCAATGGCTCCAACTATGTCAGCGGTATCACCTTGGTCAATGGTGGTTCGGGCAGCACACAAGGTCTGGCAAGCAACTACGCTTTGCCCAGTCTTTCGGCTTATTCAAGCAATAACAGCGTCACGATTAATGCGTACGCGGGTCAGGTGACCTTGACGGCAGCAAGCTTGAGCACGACCTATAACGCCACGGCGCAGACCGCCAGCGGCTTCACTGCCACTGGTCTGCAAGGTAGCGACGCAAGTGCTGTCGCCACGACCCTGTCGGGCTACGCCGCCAGTGTGACGGCGACCAATGCAGGTAGCTACACCAATGCGGTGACAGGTAGCAACACCAACACCAACTACAGCAACATCGTGACAGTCAGCGGGACACTGACCATTGCCCAAGCAACAGCGTCAATCAGTGCGACCAAGACGTATGACAACACGACCAGCTTGAGCGCGAGCCAAGTCACAATCACGGGGGTCAATGGCGAAGTCTTGGGGTACACAGGCACCGCAACGACCAATAGCGCGAACGTCAGCGCCAATGGGTCGAATTACGTGCTGGGCATTACAGCACTTGCTAACGGCACCGGTGGCTCAGCTGGCTTGGCACAAAACTATGTCTTGCCGAGCCTGACAGTCTACTCTAGCAACAATACCGCGACCATCAGCGCCTATGCGGGGACAGTGACGTTGACGGCCAATAGCTTGAGCACAACCTACACGGGTTCGACTCAATCGGTGAGTGGCTTCACGGCATCAGGCTTGTTAGGCACAGATGTTGGTAACTACGTGACGTCGATGTCAGGCTATAGCGCCAGTGTGAGTGGCACCAATGCCGGTAGTTACACCAACACGGTGACGGGTACGAACACTAATGCCAATTACAGCAATATTGTGCTGGCGACGGGTGCCTTGACGATTGGCCAGGCCACGGCAACCCTCAGTGCGACCAAAGTCTATGACGGTACGACGGCGCTCACTTCGAGCCAAGTCACGCTGACGGGCGTTACGGTCAATGGGGTTACCCAAGTGCTGGGCTATACCGGCACCGCGACGGTTTCTGATGCCAATGTGGCGACGGCCAATAAGTACGTCGTTGACAGTGGTTTGACGCTTGCGAATGCGGGCAGTGGTAGCACGGCAGGGTTGGCCGCCAACTACGTGTTGCCTTCAAGTGTGTATGCGTCGGGAAGTAATAGCGCGACGGTCACCGCAGCGACCGCAAATATCACCGCGACCAAGGTTTACGATGGCACAACCAGTCTGACCGGCAGTCAGGTCACCGTGACGGGGGTGACAGTCGCTGGCAGTACACAAACCTTGACCTACACCGGCACAGCATCGTTGTCGGATGCAAACGTCGCCACCTCGAACAAGTACGTCGTCGCAAGCGGCATCACGCTGGCTAACGGGGTGACCGGCACCATCGGCCTCGCCAGTAACTACGTCTTGCCAACCAGTGCCTACAGTGCGGTGAGCAATAGCGCCACGGTAACCGCAGCAACCGCCGTCATCAGTGCCACTAAAGTGTATGACAGCACGACTAGTCTGACGACAAGTCAGGTCAGCATCACCGGCGTGACAGTCGGTGGTCATACCCAAGTGTTAGGTTACACCGGCACCGCCACCCTCTCGGATGCGAACGTCGCCACCGCCAATAAGTATGTGAATGACACGGGCATCACCCTGGCCAACGGTGGTAGTGGCAGTACCTTAGGGTTGGGTAGTAACTACGTCCTGCCGAGCAGCGTCTATAGCAGCACCCTCAATACTGCCGCTGTCACTCCTGCGACCGTGACGCTGTCGGCGGCGAAAACGTATGATGGCTTAACCGCCTTGACAGGTAGCCAGATCACGATCACCGGCGTTAATAGTGAAACGCTGAGCTATAGCGGCGCGACCGCAGCCAGCGCTAACGTGGACAGTAACGGCACAAACTACATCAACGCGATCACGCTGGTCAATGGCACAGGTGTGAACGCCGGTACGGCGTCGAACTACGCGTTACCCACCTTGAGCGTGACCAAAGCACCCGTCACCATCAGCAAGGCTGCGCTGACCATCACTGCGAGCGCTGACGCCAAGACTTATGCTGACACGACGACCACGACCAACAGCGTGACGTACGACAACACCGGCACAGCCTTATTGGCTTCATCGGGTTTCAGTGCCACAGGTTTGGTGAATGCTGAAACGGTTGCCAGTGTCACGCTCAGTAGTGCAGGGGGTCAGGCGAGCGCCACCGTCACAGGCGGTCCTTACACCATTACCCCCAGTACAGCGGCACTGGCGAACGGGGCAAGTCTGTCTAACTACTCGGTTACCTACGCGACTGGCAGTCTGACTGTCAATCCCCTGTCCTTGACGGTCACCGGTTCAACGGGTCTGAGCAAAACCTATGACGCGACCACTGCTTTGCCCAGTGGCACAGCCGGTTACACCGTGTTGAATTACACGACCAATAGCGGGGTCATTGCTGGTTTACCAAACAGTGACGCAGTGACTGTCTCGGGCACGCCGGTGTTTAGCTCGGCAAATGCAGGCAGTGTCAACGTCGTCCAAGGGACGTTTGCGCTTTCCGGTACGGCCGCATCCAACTATTCGGTGAACTGGGTGAATGGCGCCACAAGCACCATCAACAAAGCGGTGCTGACCGTCACGGCCAACGACGCAACCAAGTTGTCCGTCCAGACGGATATGGCAGGGGTGAATGGCGTATCTTATAGCGGTTTTGTGGGAGGACAAACGTCTAGCGTTCTCGCAACGGCGCCGACCGTCACCGTCAACCGAGCCAATGCAACCGCCAATGCGGCCGGCTTGTCGACCACCAATGATGGTACCGACGTCGCTGGTACTTACACCGGTGTGCTGGTGCCTTCGGGTGCCGCTGCCAGCAATTATTCGTTTAATTACGTGAACGGTAACTACACCAACGTGGGTTCTGGCACGGTGGTGATTCAAGTCGCCAGCACCTCGGTTACCTATGGCACCACTCCAACGCTGACAGTGTCAAGTGTGACTGAGGTCACGCCATCGGGTTCAACCGTGTTGGCACTCTCCTTGGTATCACATACTGGCAATACCTATACCTATACGGATAATTACACTTCCTCGTCGGCGACGCCCACGACGGTCACCTTTACGGTCACCCCTGGGTCGACTGCCAATAGTTCGGGCTACGCCAACGTGGGCAATTATCAAGTCACCGTCACGGGTGTCTCGGTTGGCGGTGGCAATAATATTCATGCTGAATCTGTGACGGGTAACGTCACGGTCAACGCGGCGCCAATTTCAACCACGGTGAGTGGCGTCAGCAAGACGTATGACGGCACGAATACCATGACCAACTTAAGTCTGACGCCCAACGGTGCGATGATTGGCGATACGCTCACCTTGAGCGGTTCTGGTAGCTACAGCACGGTTAACGCAGGTAGCAATGTGGGTTACTCAGTCTCAGGGATCACACTGAGCGGCACCAATGCCTCGGATTATTACCTGACCGCTGGTGCAACGTATACGGGGACGAACGGGATAATCCTGCAGAAAGCCGTGACCATTACGGCACCAACTATCAGCAAAGTCTTTGACGGCACAACGACCTATACACCGACCGTGGCAGATATTTCAGCCGTCAGCAACGCGTCAGGCCTAGTGGCAGGCAATACGGTCTCAAACGTTGCACTGGCTTATGGCACAGCGAACGCTGGCACGAACATTTCAGTGACGCCTTCTGCGGCCGTCATTAATGACGGCAACAGCGGTAACAACTACAGCGTCACGTATGCTTCCGCAAACACAGGGACGATCACTCAGGCTACCGCCGCAGTCACCGCAACCAAAGTCTATGACGGCACCACCGGTTTGACCAATAGTCAAGTCACCATCACGGGTGTAACCGTCAACGGCGCAACGCAAGTGCTTGGTTACTCAGGGGCGGCAGCCGTGTCGGATGCGAATGTGGCGACCACGAATAAGTACGTGGTCAATACGGGCATGACCTTGGTCAACGGCGGCACCGGTGCAACGAGCGGCTTAGCTGCCAACTATGTGTTGCCAGACAACGTATACAGCGCCACCAACAATAGCGCCACGATTACACCTGCCACCGCAACCATTAGTGCCACCAAGACGTACGATAGTTCAACGAGCCTGTCGAGCAGTCAGGTCACCATTACCGGTGTGACCGTCGGTAGTACGACGCAGGTGTTGGGTTACACGGGTAATGCGACAGTCTCTGACGCAAACGTGGTCACCGCGAATAAATACGTGGTGAATACTGGGATCACACTCGCTGACGGCACTGGCAGTTCGGCAGGCAGCGCCAGCAATTATGTGTTGCCAAGCAGCGCCTATAGTTCAACGCAGAACACGGCAGCGATTACGCCTGCAACGGTCACGTTATCGGCCACCAAGACTTACGACGGCACGACAGCCTTGACGGGTAGTCAGGTGACAGTGACTGGCGTGGGCGGCGAATCTCTGGGTTACAGCGGTGCTACCGCCTTGAGCGCCAATGTGGCAGCAAACGGTAGCAATTACGTTAACGCCATCACGTTGGTCAATGGTAGCGGTGGCAATGCGGGCGTGACCTCCAACTATCAGTTGCCCACCTTGAATGTGACCAATGCCGCGGTGACACTGGTGGCAGCACCGCTGACGATTACAGCGACGGCAGATAGCAAAACCTACGGGTCAAACAACACCACAGGCGGCTTGACCTACGACAGCTCAGGCGTCGTGACGGGCACCACGACAGGCTACACCGTCAGCGGTTTGTTGAACGCACAAACGCTCGCGGGCCTGACGCTGACGAGTGCAGGGGGTTTAGCGACAGCGTCAGTCGTGGGTGGCCCTTACACCATCACCCCGAGCGCAGCCAGCGTGAATGGTGGCATTGCGATCTCGAACTATGCGGTAACTTACAACACGTCCACACTGACGGTGAATCCTGCAACCGTGAGCGTTACGGCAACTAAGGTCTATGACGGCACAACAGGCTTGACGAGCAGCCAAGTCACGATCTCGGGTGTCACGATCGGTGGTGTTACTGAAAGCTTGGGCTATACCGGCACCGCCTTGTTATCGGATGCGAACGTGGCAACGGCGAATAAGTATGTTGTTGATACGAATGTCACGTTGGCCAACGGTAGTACCGGCGTTGCGAGCAACTATGTCTTGCCAAGCAGTGCTTATGTGGCCAGCCTAAACACAGCGACGGTGAGCCAAGCCACGGCAAACCTCAGCGCGACGAAAGTCTATGACGGCTCAACCGGTCTGACAAACAGTCAGATTACTGTGACAGGTGTGACGGTCGGTGGTGTGACTCAAGTACTGGGTTATACGGGTACCGCCAGCTTGTCAGACGCGAACGTCGCAACGGCTAATAAATATGTCGTCGATAGCAGCATCAGCTTGGCGAACGGCGGCAGTGGTAGCACCGTGGGTCTGGCCAGCAATTACACCCTGCCAAGTAGTGCGAACGGTGCAAGTAACGCAGCCACCGTCACCGCCGCAACCGCGACGCTGAGTGCCACCAAAGTCTACGATGGCACCACTAGCCTTACCAGCGATCAGGTCACGATTGCTGGCGTCACCGTCAACGGGTCGGCTCAAACCTTGAGCTATACGGGCACCGCGACCTTGTCAGATGCCAATGTTGCAACCACCAATAAATATGTCGTCGATACTGGCGTGACCTTGGCAAATGGTGGCACTGGCCTCGCGAGCAATTATGTGTTGGCCAGTAGTGCCTATCAGGCCAACGTCAATAGCGCGACAGTGACACCCGCAACGGCTTCAATAACGGCCACCAAGGTCTACGACGGCACGACTGGCTTGAGTAACAGCAACGTGACTATCACCGGCGTCACGGTGGGTGGAACGACTCAGTCACTTGGCTTTACAGGCACTGCAACGCTCTCTGACGCAAATGTCTCGACTGCGAACAAGTACATTGTTGTCGGCAGCGTGACCTTGACCAATGGTACGGGTGGCGTTGCTAGCAACTATGTCTTGCCCAGCAGTGCGTATAGTTCGACCAACAACGTGGCATCCGTAACCGTTGCTACTGTGACGCTGTCGGCAGCTAAGACCTACGACGGCACCACGGGGTTATCGGGCACACAGGTGACGATTACTGGCGTTAACGGCGAGTCGCTGAGTTACAGCGGCGCAAGCGCCATAAGCGCCAATGTGGCCAACAACGGCAGCAACTACATCAACGCCATTGCGCTCGTTAACGGGTCAGGTGGCAATGCCGGTGTCACGTCCAACTACACGTTGCCAAGTCTCAGTTTTGCGAGTGCGCCGGTGACGATTTCTGCAGCACCCCTCACGATTACCGCGAGCGCCGACAGCAAGGTGTACGGCTCAAGCTCAACCACTGGCAGCCTGACCTACGATAGCACTGGGGCGGTGACGGGCGTGACAACGGGCTACACCGCGACCGGTTTAGTGAATTCGCAGACCCTTGCAGGGGTTAACTTGGCAAGCACCGGGGCGTTGACTACGGCGTCTGTAGCCGCAGGTCCCTATCTCATTACGCCAAGCGGTGCTGTGCTCAGCAACGGCGTTTCGCTCAACAACTATAGCGTCACTTATGCGACCGGTTTGCTGACCGTCAATCCCGCGACGGCAACCATTTCGGCAACTAAGACCTATGACAACACGACGGGTCTCATCAGCAGCCAAGTGACCATCTCGGGCGTTAATGGGGAAGTGTTGGCCTACAGCGGCACCGCATCGGTCAATAACGCCAACGTGAGTGCCAATGGCTCTAATTACGTGACTGGCACCATTGCCTTGGCCAACGGCACAGGTTCATCGGCTGGCGTGGCGAGTAACTACGTGCTGCCTAGCTTGACGGCTCACTCGAGTAACGACAGCGCAACGATTAACGCCTACGCCGGGTTCGTCACGTTGACGGCAAACAGCCTGACAACGACGTATAGTGGTTTGGCTCAGACGGTCAGTGGGTTCACGGCCACCGGCTTGTTGGGGACGGACGCGAACAACGTGGCAACGTCGATGGCGGGGTATAGCGCAAGCGTAACGGGCACCAATGCTGCGACCTATACCAATAGCGTCACAGGCAGCAACACCAATACCAACTACAACAACATCACGCTTGCGACAGGCGCCTTGACGATTGGTCAAGCGACGGTTTCTATCAGCGCGACTAAAACGTATGACAACACCACCAGCCTGACTAGCAGCCAAATTGTGATCAGCGGTGTGAACGGTGAAACCTTGAATTACAACGGCACGGCAACAGCCAATAACGCCAATGTCAGCGCCAACGGATCGAACTATGTGAGCGGCATCACATCGCTTGCCAACGGCACGGGCAGCCTGGCAAGCAACTATGTGTTGCCAAGCCTCGCTGCTCACGGTGGCAATAACAATGCGACCATCAACCCTTACACCGGTTTGGTTACGCTGACCGCCAACAGCCTGACCTCAACATATAGCGGTCAATCACAAAACGTCAGTGGGTTTAGCGCAACGGGTCTCTTGGGCAACGATGCTAATAGCGTCGCCAACACTATGTCGGGCTACAGCGCCAGCGTCAGCGGCACCAACGCCGGTAGCTACACCAACACCGTGACGGGCGCCAACACGAATACCAACTACAACAACGTGACCCAAGCCACGGGGACGTTGACGATTGGTCAAGCAACGGTTGCCATCAGTGGCATCAAGACGTATGACAGCACCACTGCCTTAACGAGCGGTCAGATCACGATCAGCGGTGTCAATGGTGAAATACTGAGTTATACCGGGACAGCAGTCGCCAACAACGCAAACGTGAGTGGCAATGGCTCTAACTTTGTATCCGGCATCGTGCTCGCCAACGGCACGGGCAGCTTGGCCAGCAACTATGTCTTGCCAAGCCTGACAGCACATTCAAATAACAACACCGTGACGATTAATGCGTACGCAGGGCAGGTTACCCTGACCGCGAATAGTCTGAACACCACATACAGTGGCTTGGCTCAGACCGATAGTGGCTTTACCGCCAACGGCCTTCTAGGTAACGATGCAAGCAACGCAGCCACCACGATGTCTGGCTATAGCGCCAGTGTGTCAGCTACTAATGCAGGTAGTTACATCAATAGCGTCACGGGTAGCAATACCAATACGAATTACAACAATGTGGTTCTGGCCACCGGGACGTTAACCATCGGCAAGGCGACCGTAGCGATAAGCGCCGCTAAGACCTATGACAACACCACGGCGCTAACCAGTAGTCAGATCACCATCAACGGTGTGAACTCAGAAGTGCTGAGCTATACCGGCACAGCCGTTGCCAATAGCGCCAACGTGAGCGCCAACGGTTCGAATTTTGTGACTGGCATTGCGCTTGCCAACGGCACGGGTAGTCTGGCAAGTAACTACAGCTTGCCAAGCCTGACTGCATACTCCGCCAATAACACGGTGACGATAAGTACTTACGCAGGGCAGGTGACCTTGACTGCCAATAGCTTGTCGACGACTTATAGTGGGTTGGCGCAAACCGTCAGTGGCTTTACGGCGACTGGGTTGCTCGGCACCGATGCGGTTAGCCCAACGACCACGCTGTCAGGGTATACGGCTAGCGTCACGGGTACCAACGCCGGTAGCTATACAAATACGGTGACAGGTAGCAATACCAACGCCAATTACAGCAATATTGCCCTGGCAACCGGTAGCTTAAGCATCTCGCAGGCAACCGCACGTATCACAGCAACCAAAACTTACGACAGTACCGTTAACCTCACGAGTGCTCAGGTCAGCATCAGCGGTGTCAATGGTGAACTGCTTGGTTACAACGGCACCGCGACGACTAATAATGCCAACGTGAGCGCCAACGGTGCTAATTACGTCTCCGGTATTACGTCACTTGCCAATGGGGCTGGCAGCTTGGCAAGTAACTATCTGTTGCCAAGTCTGACTGCCTACTCGACCAACAATACAGCCACCATCAATCCATACGCTGGCCTGGTGACCTTGACCGCCAATAGTTTGAGTTCAACTTACAGCGGGCTTGTTCAAACCGCTAGTGGCTTTAGCGCCACGGGTCTGCTGGGTACGGACGCAAGTAACGTGGCGACGACGATGGCAGGTTACTCGGCAAGCGTAAGTGCGACGAATGCGGGCACCTACACGAATTCGATGACCGGCAGCAATACCAACGCCAACTACAACAATGTGGCAGTGGCTACTGGTTCGCTCACGATTGGTCGGGCCACTGTCTCGATCAGTGCTAGCAAGACCTATGACACCACCGCGAGCCTTAACAGTAGTCAGGTTGCCATTAATGGCGTCAATGGCGAGGTCTTGGCCTATACCGGCACGGCACTGGCCAATAACGCCAATGTGAGTTCGAATGGGTCGAATTTTGTCACCGGGATCGTATTGGCGAATGGTACGGGTAGCCTGGCCAGCAATTACCTATTACCTAGCTTGACTGCACAGTCCAGCAACAACAATGTCACGGTCAGCGCTTACAACGGGCTGGTAACCCTGACCGCCAACAGTTTGACCTCAACGTATTCTGGTCTGGCTCAGACGGTTAGCGGCTTTACTGCCAACGGCTTGTTGGGTACTGATTCGTTGAGCCCAGCCACGACGATGTCTGGCTACACCGCAAGCGTGACGGGGACGAATGTCAATACCTACACCAATGCCTTCACCGGTAATAATACCAATACCAATTACAGCAACGTGAGCGTTGTTTCTGGCACGCTGGTCATCAATCAGGCGACAGTATCGATTAATGCGACAAAAACGTATGACAACACCACGAGCTTAACCAGCAGTCAGGTCACCATCAGCGGCGTCAATGGTGAAATCTTGAGCTACACAGGTACGGCGGTCGCGAACAATGCCAACGTCAGCGCCAACGGATCGAATTTCGTTAGCGGCATCACGCTGGCGGATGGCACCGGCAGTTTGGCAAGCAACTATTTAATGCCAAGTCTGACGGCTCACTCAAACGGCAACAACGCCACCATCAACGCCTACGCCGGTCAGATTACGTTGACCGCGAACAGTGTGAGCTCAACCTACAGTGGCGTCGCACAAACGGTGAGCGGGTTTACGGCAACAGGTCTTTTGGGTACTGACGCGACCACGCCTGCGACCACGATGTCAGGCTATAGCGCTAGTGTCACCGCGACCAACGCTGGTACTTATACCAGCACAGTGACGGGTAACAATACCAATTCGAACTACAGCAATGTGGCTGTGGTGTCTGGTAGTCTCGCCATCGCTCGGGCAACAGCCGTGATCAGCGCGACCAAAACTTACGACAGCACGACCACGTTGAGCAGCAGCCAGGTGACGATCAGCGGGGTAAATGGCGAAATCTTGAGCTACACCGGGACCGCGCTTGCCAATAGCGCTAACGTGAGTGCTAATGGCGCTAACTACGTGACCGGGATTGTGCTGGCCAACGGCACAGGTAGCCTGGCCAGTAACTATTTCACGCCGAGCCTGACTGCTTACTCAAGCAACAATAGCGTCACGATCAATCCTTATGCAGGGCAGGTGACGCTGACGGGCAATAGCCAGAGCACGACCTACACCGGGCTGGCGCAGTCCGTCAGTGGTTTCACGGCAACGGGTCTGGTGGGCACGGATGCCAACAACGCATCGACCACGATGTCTGGTTATAGCGCGAGCGTGACGGGTACCAACGCAGGTACCTACAGCAATGCGGTGACAGGCACCAATGTCAACACCAATTACAACAATGTCGTGCTTGTGGCTGGTAGCCTAGCGATTGGGCAAGCGACAGCGCAGATCAGTGCAAGTAAGACCTACGACAACACGACCGGCCTAACCAGTAGTCAAGTGACGATCACCGGCGTCAATAGCGAAGTGTTGGGTTACAGCGGCACGGCGTCTGCGAACAGTGCCAATGTCAGTTCAAATGGGTTTAACTTTGTCTCGGGCATCTCGCTGGCCAACGGTACGGGTAGTTCAGCGGGTCTTGCCAGTAACTATCTGTTGCCTAGCCTGACCGCTCACTCAGGAAACAACAACGTTTCGATCAGCCCTTATGCCGGTCAAATCACCTTGACTTCTAATAGTGCGACAAGCGTATATAGCGGTGTTGCCCAGACGCTCAGCGGGTTCACGGCGACTGGCTTGCTTGGCACCGATGCAAGTAGCTCAGCCGCGACGATGTCGGGCTATAGCGCCAGCGTGACCGCGACCAACGCTGGCACTTATACCAACGCGTTTACGGGCAGCAACACCAATACGAACTACAGTAATGTGGTGCTGGCAACAGGTAGCCTTGTGATTGGTCAAGCCACGGCCAGCGTGGCCGCCGTCAAAACCTACGACAACACCACCAACCTGAGCACCAGCCAAGTGACCGTCACCGGCGTCAATGGCGAGGTGTTGAGTTCTGTTGGTACGGCGGTCGCTAACAACGCTAACGTCAACGGCAACGCAACGAATTACGTCACGACGATTGTGTTAGGCAATGGCACCGATAGCTCAGCAGGGTTAGCCAGCAACTACTTGCTGCCAAGCCTGACGGCTCGTTCCAGCAACAATACCGTCACGATTAACGCTTATGCAGGTCAAGTCACGCTGACTGGCAATAGCTTGAGCTCAACCTACACGGGCTTAGCGCAATCGGTGAGCGGCTTCGCCGCCACCGGCTTGTTGGGCACGGATGCGATCAATGTGGCAACCACGATGGCTGGTTATAGCGCCAGCGTGACCGCGACCAACGCAGGTACTTATACCAACACAGTAACGGGTAGCAACACCAACACCAACTACAGCAATATCGTTCTCGTGGCAGGCTCGCTCAACATCGGACAGGCAACAGCAGCGATCAGCGCAACCAAGACCTATGACAACACGACGGCACTGACAAGTAGTCAAGTCACCATCACGGGTGTCAACGGTGAAGTACTGGGTTACACGGGGTCGGCCACGGCTAACACCATGAATGTGAGTGGCAACGGGGCCAACTACGTCACGACGGGCATCACGCTGGCCAATGGCACGGGCGGCTCTGCTGGTTTGGCAAGCAACTATGTACTGCCAAGTCTGGTCGCCTACTCAAGCAACAATAGTGTGACAATCAATGCCTACACCGGTCAAGTGACGCTGACGGCAAATAGTTCGGGCACGACCTACAGTGGCCAGTCACAGACGGTAAGCGGCTTCACCGCAACGGGTCTGTTAGGGACGGATGCTAACAATGCGTCTGGCACGCTATCTGGTTATAGCGCCACAGTCAGTGGTACCAATGCCGGTAGTTATACCAATACCGTGACTGGCACCAACATCAATACTAACTACAGCAATATCGTGTTGACGACCGGTACGCTGACCATTAGTCCGGCAACGGCAACCATCAGCGCCAGTAAGACGTATGACACCACGACATCGCTGATCAGCAGTCAGGTGTCGATCACGGGTCTCAATGGTGAGATCCTGGGCTACACAGGAACCGCGCAGGCTAATAACGCCAACGTGAGCGCTAACGGGTCTAACTATGTGACAAGCGGCATTACGTTAGCGGACGGAACGGGTAGCTCTGCAGGGCTTGCAAGCAACTATGTATTGCCAAGTTTGACGGTGCGCTCTTCGTACAACACGGCGACGGTGAATCCGTACACAGGGCAGGTGACGTTAACGGCCAACAGTGGCAGCGGCACGTATAGTGGTTTGGCCCAATCCGTGACGGGCTTCACGGCCACTGGCTTGTTGGGAACCGACACCAATAACGTGTCGAGCGTGATGTCGGGCTATAGCGCCAGTGTGAACGGCACCAATGCTGGCACCTACACGAACACGGTCACTGGCGCTAACATCAACGCCAACTACAACGACATTGTCTTGGCAACTGGTACACTGACCATTGGCAAGGCGACCGCTTCGATCAGCGCCACTAAAGTCTATGACAGCACGACCGGGTTAACCACCAACCAAGTCACGATTACTGGTGTCACGGCCAATGGCGCGACTCAAGTGCTTGGCTATACAGGCGCCGCGACGCTGTCAGACGCTAACGTCGCGACAGTCAATAAATATGTTGTTGATACTGGCATGACACTGGCTAATGGTGGCAGCGGCAGTTCGGTGGGCTTGGCCGCTAACTATGTGTTGCCTGCCAGTGCCTATGCGAGCGGCCAGAATAGCGCCACAGTCACACCAGCGACTGCGTCGATCAGCGCCACTAAAACGTATGACAACACAACCAGTTTGACCAACAGTCAAGTCACGATTTCCGGGGTCAACGGTGAGGCACTGAGCTATACCGGTACGGCCACCCTTAACAATGCCAATGTGAGCGCTAATGGGTCGAACTTTGTGTCAGGCACCTTTACCTTGGCTAACGGCAGTAGCGCAGTGGCGAGCAATTACGTCCTGCCAAGCCTGACCGGCTACGCGGGTAACAACAATGCCACGGTCAATGCCTATGCGGGCTTGATCACCTTGACTGGCAATAGTTCGGCTACCACGTATACCGGCTTGGCCCAGTCGGTCAGCGGTTTCACTGCTAACGGTTTGCTGGGTAACGACGCACTGAACGCGGCCACTACCATGGCAGGTTACAGCGCGACCGTCAGTGGGATCAACGCGGGCTCTTACAACAACATCGTGACGGGCAGCAACACGAATACCAACTACAGTAACGTTACCGTCGCAGCTGGTACATTGAGTATTGGTCAAGCGACTGCCAGCATCAGTGCGACCAAGATCTACGACAACGGTACGACGTTGAACAGCAGTCAGATTACGATCACAGGTGTGACGGTCAACGGGGTTACCGAGGTACTGGGCTACACCGGTACGGCCGTTGCCAACAATGCCAACGTGAGCGCCAACGGGTCGAATTACGTGTCGGGGATCACAGCGCTCGCTAATGGCGGATCTGGTAGCACGACCGGGCTCGCGGGTAACTATTTATTACCGAGCCAAACAGCGCAATCGAGCGGCAATAACGTGACGATTAATGCCTACGCCGGTCTGGTCACGTTGACGGCGAATTCATCAAGTACGACCTATACCGGTTTGACACAATCGGTGACAGGCTTTACTGCGACCGGCTTATTGGGTACAGATGCCTCGAACGCGACGACAACCATGGCTGGCTATAGTGCTGCTGGCAGTGGTACCAATGCGGGTAGCTACACCAGCACCGTGACTGGTACCAACACCAATAGCAACTACAGCAACATTGCTTTGGCCACAGGCACCTTAACGATTGCACGGGCGACCGCTTCGATCAGCGCGACCAAGACCTATGACAATACGACCAGCCTGACCACGAGCCAGGTAACCATTTCCGGGGTGAATGGCGAGGTCTTGGCTTACACCGGAACCGCGGTCATCAATAACGCCAACGTCAGTGCTAACGGCTCGAATTATGTGTTGGGTAGTATTGCGCTTGCCAATGGCAGCAACGGATTAGCCAGTAACTACGTCTTGCCTAGCTTGACTGCTTACTCAAGCGGTAACAGTGCGACTGTCAATGCCTATGCAGGTCAAATTACCCTGACAGCCAACAGTTTGACTTCGACCTATACGGGTCTCGCTCAGACTGTCGGTGGCTTCACCGCCAATGGTCTGTTAGGCACTGACGCTACCAACGTCTCGACGACAATGGCTGGCTACAGCGCGAGTGTGAGTGGCACCAATGCCGGTAGCTATGCCGATACAGTCACAGGCACCAATTCGAACAGCAATTACAGCAATATCGCACTCGCAACCGGTACGCTGACGATTGGTAAAGCAACGGCTAATGTCAGTGCCACGAAGACGTATGATGGCACGACCACGCTGAGCAACAGTCAGGTGACGATTACTGGGGTGACGGTCAACGGTTCGACGCAGACCTTGGGGTATACGGGGACGGCAGCCCTGTCGGATGCCAATGTAGCGACAGCGAACAAGTACGTGGTCGATAGCAGCCTGACCCTGACCAATGGGACAAGCGGCACGGTGGGTCTTGCCAGTAACTACGTGCTGCCAAGTGCTGTCTATATTGCCAATACCAATAGCGCGACGGTGACCCCGGCGAGCGCAGCGGTGAGCGCGACCAAGGTGTATGACGCGACAACGGGGCTGAGCACCAGTCAGGTGACGATTACTGGGGTGACAGTCAGTGGCAGCACCCAGTCACTGGGCTACACGGGGACGGCGACGGTGTCGGATGCCAACGTGGTGACTGCTAATAAGTACGTCTTGACCAGCGGTATGACCTTGATTGACGGTGGCAGTGGCAGCACGCTTGGCGTGGCCAGCAACTATGTGTTGCCAGCCAGCAGCTATAGCGGGCTACTCAACAGTGCGACGGTATCGCCTGCGACGGTGACCTTGTCCGCTGCCAAGACCTATGATGGCACGACAGCGTTTGGTGGCACCCAAGTGACGATCACGGGCGTCAATGGCCAGAGCTTGAGCTACAGTGGCGCCACGTCGTCAAGCCCTGATGTGTCGAACAACGGCAGCAACTACCTGACTGCGATCACCTTGGGTAATGGCAGTGGTTCGAATGCAGGGGTTTCAACCAACTACACCTTGCCCACGTTAAATGTCAGCAACGCTGCGGTCACGATCAACACTGCGCCTTTGACGATTACAGCGATCGCTGATGCCAAGACCTACGCCTCGGGCACGACCACGACCAACGGGGTTGTCTACGACAGCACCGGCACGGCAACGGGTGCGACCACGGGTTACGCGGTCAGTGGTTTGGTGAACTCGCAAACCCTGTCTGGGGTGACCTTGAGTAGCACAGGTGGGTTGGTGACGGCCACCGTGACTGGCGGGCCATACACCATCACGCCAGTGACAGCGACTATCACGGGCGGCATCAACCTGTCTAACTACAACGTCACCTACGTGAATGGCAGCATGACGGTGAATCCGCTGGCCTTGACCATCACAGGGTCGACGGGTCTGAGCAAAACCTATGATGCAACGACCGCCTTGCCAAGTGGCAGTTCGGGTTACAGCGTCACGACGTATACCGCGACGAATGGCGTGCTCTCTGGCCTGCCTAACAGCGATGTCGTGACAGTGGCTGGGGCACCGGTGTTTAGTTCTGCTAACGCTGGTAGTGTCAATGTGGTGCAGGGTTCGCTCACGTTGTCAGGCACGGCGGCCACCAACTACTCGATCAGCTGGGTCAACGGCGGCACCAGCACTATTACTAAAGCGGTATTGACGGTGACCGCGAACGATGCGGCCAAGCTGTCGGTACAGACCGATACCTCGGGCTTGAATGGGGTGTCGTATAGCGGGTTTGTGGATGGTCAGACCTCGAGTGTGTTGACGACCGCACCGACTGTGACAGTTAACCGTGCCAATGCGACAGCCAATGCAACGGGCCTATCGAGCACCAACAACGGTAGCGATCTGCCAGGCACATACTCAGGCGTTCTGGTGGCAGCCGGTGGGGTAGCAAGTAACTACTCGTTTAGCTATGTGAACGGTAATTACACCAATGTGGGGACAGGCACGGTGCTGGTTCAGGTCACCAATACCTCAGTGACGTATGGCACGACCCCCGCGCTTGTGATCTCAAGTGTGGCAGAGATCAATCCTGGCAATACGAGCGCGGTGCTGAACTTGACGGCGGTCTCGCACAGTGGCAACACATATACCTACACCGATAACTACACGTCTTCAACGACTACGCCCACGACCGTGACCTTCACGCTCAATCCCGGCACGACGGCCAACAGCTCGGGTTATGCCAACGTTGGCAATTACCAGGTGGCGGCGACGGGTATCTCGGTCGGTGGCGGTGGCAACATCTACAACCAAGTGTTCACGGGTAACGTGACCGTTACGGCTGCACCGATCACCCCCGTGACCAGTGGCGTGAGCAAGGTCTACGACGGCAGCAACACGATGACGAACCTGACCTTGGCCCCCTCGGGCACGATGACAGGTGACACCTTGGCGCTGAGCGGCGCGGGTACTTACTCAACGGTTAACGCGGGTAGCAATCTGAACTACACCGTCTCGGGGATTACGCTCTCTGGCACGAACGCTTCGAATTATTACTTGCCAGCCGGTTCAACCTATACGGGCAGCAACGGGGTGATCACGGCACGTCCGATCAATGTGACGGCACCTAGCATCACCAAGGTCTACGATGGTACGACTGCCTACACGACGACGGCGAGCAATCTGTCGACCGTTGGCACCGCCTCTGGTCTGGTCGCTGGCAATACGGTTGCGAGCCTGAACCTTGCCTACGCATCGACGAATGCGGGGACGGGCATCTCGGTCACGCCGTCGGCAGCGGTGATCGACGACGGTAATAGTGGTAATAACTACAGCGTGACGTATGTTGCTGCCAACACCGGCGCGATCACTCAAGCCACGGCCAAGCTGAGCGCCACCAAAGTCTACGACGGGACGACAGGGTTGACCAATAGCCAAGTGACCATTACCGGTGTCACGGTCAACGGCGCGACACAAGTACTGGGTTACACCGGTACTGCGTCGACCTCTGACTCGAACGTGTCGACCAGCAGCAAGTATGTGGTGGATACGGGAATGACGCTCGCCAACGGTGGCAGTGGCAGCACGGCTGGGTTGGCGGCGAACTATGTGTTGCCAAGTAGCGTGTATGACGCGACGCAAAACAGTGCAACGGTCACACCAGCGACCGCGACGATCAGTGCCACGAAGACGTATGATGGCACGACCACGCTGAGCAACAGTCAGGTGACGATTACTGGGGTGACGGTCAACGGTTCGACGCAGACCTTGGAGTATACGGGGACGGCAGCCCTGTCGGATGCCAATGTAGCGACAGCGAACAAGTACGTGGTCGACGCAGGCATCACGTTAGCGAATGGCAATGGCGGCGTCGCGAGCAATTACGTCCTACCGAACAGCGCATACAACACGTCGCAGAACACGGCCTCAATCAGCCCTGCGACGGTGATGCTGTCTGCTACTAAAACATATGATGGCACGGCTATGCTAAGCGGCTCTCAAGTCACGGTGACAGGTGTTAACGGTGAAACCTTAGGCTATTCAAACGCCGTTGCCACAAGCGCTAATGTTGCTGCCAATGGCAGTAACTATCTGAGTTCAATCAGCTTGCTTGACGGGACCGGATTGAATGCGGGCGTAACGTCCAATTATGTGTTGCCGGTTTTGACGGTGACCAACGCGCCTGTCACGATTACCCCAGCACCGCTGGTCATCACAGCAAGCAACGACAGCAAAATCTATGGCTCGACCACCACGACCAGTAGCCTCGTCTACAACAGCAGTGGGGTGATCTCTAGCACCACGAGTGGTTATAGCGTCACGGGCCTCGTGGCTTCTCAAACCTTATCCGGTGTCAGTCTGACAAGCACCGGCGCCTTAGCGACTACATCCGTTGTTGGTGGCCCATACGCCATCGTTGCCAGCGGTGCGACATTAAGCGGTGCTTATGCACTGTCTAACTACTCAGTGAGCTATGTCGACGGTTCATTGACGGTGACGCCTGCCGCTGTGACAGTCACCTCGACAAACCAGACCAGCACCTACGGTAGCGGCATCATGCTCGGCACCAGTGCATTTAGCACCTCTGGTTTACTCAACGGCAATAGCATCACCAGTGTGACGCTGAGCAGCACGGGTTCGAGCCCAACAGCCAACGCGGGCACGTATTCGATTACCGGTAGCAATGCAACCGGGGCGGCGGGTACGACGCTGAGCAACTACACGATCACCTACGTCAACGGTGTGCTGACTGTCAACCAAGCAGCGTTGTCTATCGTTGTGACCGTCGATAGCAAGTCGTATGGATCAACGGTCACTGCCAATAACGTGATCTATGACACCACGGGCAACTCAGCTACTTCAACGGTGGGCTATGTCGCCACGGGCCTGGTTAATTCGCAGACCCTGCTTGGCGTGAACCTGGCGAGTGCAGGGGGGCCACAGACGGCAACGGTCGCTGGTGGGCCTTACACCATCACGGCTAGCGGTGCCACGCTGTCGGGTGGGGCTGCTCTCTCCAATTACGCGGTGACCTATGTGTCGGGTGTGATGACGGTAAATCCTATCGCGATCAATCTCGTTGCCAATAGCACCAGCATGACCTATGGTGCTAGCACGATGCCAGCGCTGACGTATCAGTCCGTCTCTGGGTTGTTGAATGGCGATACATTGTCGGGTTCGCTTGCCACCACGGCCTCAGCTTACAACGGCGTTGCTGGTTCAGCCTCAAATGCCGGAACATACGCGATCACGCAAGGGACACTGACCGCCGGTACAAATTATTCGATTAATTACACCCCTGCAACGCTCACCGTGAATCAGGCGAACCTGACCGTGACGGCGTCAAATCAGGTGACGACATACGGCGCTCCGCTTGTCTTGCCGCAATCTGCTGTGGTGGCAACTGGGTTGGTCAATGGTGATTACGTGAGTTCGGCGACTGTCCTCTATAACGGTAGTCAAGTCGTGCCGAGCACCACGAATGCCGGCAGCTATTCTGGGGCTTTGACTTTATCCAACGCGCTCGGTGCTGGCATCAGCAATTACTCGATTAGCTATGTGGCCGGTGATTTGACGGTCAACAAGGCTGCTTTGACAGTAACCGCGGTGTCTGCAGGGCGCTTTGTCGGGTTGTCCGATAGCACCAGTTACGCGGGGGTGATGTATTCCGGCTTCCAGAATAGTGACTCAGCCACGAGCGGTGCGCTCGGTTCAGCCGTCTTGTCTATCACACGAACCAATGCGTCGGTGAATGCTGCGGGGACATACAACAGTGTGTTGATGCCTAGTTTGTCCGTGAATCCGCAAAACTATACGGTGAGCTATGTGGCTGGCACGTATACCATCGTTCCCGCCAATCAACTGCTCGTACAGATGGGCACAACCAGCACAGTCTATTCATCCGCACCGGTCTACAGCCCATCGTCGATGACCGTCTCGTATTGCACGAATTGCGTACAAGGCATGAATGCATCGTTGGCCAATATTATTCAGGTAAGCACCGCCAGTATCAACGTTTCTGGTAACGCGCTCACGATTAACGACGGTAACGGTACGAGCACAGGCTTTACCGTCGGCCCGCTGAGCGCGGTCTACAGTAGCTCAAATAACCTCTCTGTCGGTAGCTATGCATTGGGTGCAACTAATCTGAGCATCGTGACAACACCGATCGGAAGTACACCTAACTTTACCGCAGTCACGGTCACCGGAGGCTTAAGCGTCACACCACTGCAGATCACTCCCTCTAGCCTCGTGGTGAACGGTATCTCTAAGGTCTACGACGGTTCGGTCTACACCAGCAACTTGGCACTCGATGGTTCCGCAGTCTTTAAGACGGCTGACGCGGTTGCGGCAGCCGGAACAGGCACATTCTCAAGTAAAAATGTGGGTACCAACCTGTCTTACACGGTGGGGATCACGCTGAGCGGCGCTGACGCAACTAACTATCAAGTCACGAATGGATCCATTTACTCGGGCACCAACGGCAAAATCACGCAATTGAGTTCGGTCACGTACACGGGCCCCAACAGTGGTGGCGATTGGTCTAACCCCGCAAACTGGACAACGACTGGCACCACGGCTGTCGGCGCAATCCCTGACTTGTCGAACGTTGCCAACGTCATTATCCCGACTGGCACGTCAGTGGTATATGACAATGCAGTAGCCGGCCCTGTGACGTCAGCCTTTAACAATAGCGGCAATATCAGTTTCAATCTGTCGAACAACACAACAATATCTGCACCGATTTCCGGGTCGGGAACCGTCACGCTGACTGGGCTAGGCGTTCTCACCCTGGCCGGCACTAACAGCTATACCGGTGGGACCACACTGAACGCTGGCACCAGTCTGGATGTTGCCAACGCCACGGCGATTGGCACACCCAACATTACCTCGAACGGTACTTCCATCAATCCAGCCTCTCTCTCGGTTGATACGGGTGTGACCTTGCCATTCATCACACTGACCGGTGGCACGACGAAACTTCTAAGCGACGTGACCACGTCAGGCACACAATCGTATTCGAGTCTGATCTTTGCACCTTCTACGGGCACGACAACGACCTTGAGCAGCACAAACGCCGCGATTACCTTCTATGGCACTTTGGATGGAGCAACCACGAAAGTTGACTCGCTGGTGGCGAACGCCGGTACTGGTACGATCACCATCGGCGCCAGCATAGGCTCGTCGTCTCGGCTGAATAACCTGACGCTTAACGATGGCACCACCAACATTCTGGCCGATGTCTTGACGGCTTCCTCTCAGACATATAACGGCGCCGTGTTTATTGGCGATGCAAGTTATCTGGGCAAAACTGCGACGGTTGGGTTCTTGTACTCGGGCTACAAGTCTTACTTCCAGTTTTCGAGTGGTTCGATCACCAGCAATATCAATATCCTGAACAATAATCCTGTCAATGTCCGGACACTGATTTCCGAAGATCCCAACATTACCTTCAACGGTAAGATTGATGATCTGCAGACCTCCACCCACACACTGCTCGTTGGCGCTATCACGCCAGATAATTCGACCGCGTCAAGCAACGCCTCAAGTATCAACTTTGGGGCTGCGGTAGGGTCGGTATCGCCGCTTTATAGTTTGAATGCGCAGGTGATTGACAGCCTGACGCAAACCAATAATGACGCGAGTTATTTGGGGACCATCTCGTCTGTGGGTGGCGTCTGGACATACGAAAGTCAGACCTATCACGCCAACGTGTTTACCGCAAGAGCAACTAGCCAACCAGGCACCGTGACCTTAGCGGTCTATGACCCGTCGGGTAGTTTGAGCTTCTTGCTACCACTGCAAAGCAATGGGCAAATGAATTTGCAAAACACCAATAGTGTGGGCACATCAGGATTGGATGCCTTAGTCATCGACGGCACGAATAACTATTCGAGCCTAGCCAATACAAGCGGCACCCATAACTGGGGGCAACTGCTGCAGGTTAAGCCCGCATTGAACTATGTGCCCACGCCCTATGTGGCGCCAACGCCAACTACCCCCACCAATTCGTCAAACGCATCCAGTGCATCGAACACAAGCAATCCGACGAGCACTGTGAAGCCTGCTCCGGTTGTCGCCCCGGTTATTGTTAAACCAGCCAGCCGTACGGATATTGGCTATCCTCAGATCGTACAAAACTACACGACAACGATCGCGCTGCCCGCGTCGCTTGATACGACGATAAATCCGGTACCATCCGTGCAGGTTTCCGCACCGCTTGCATTGGACGGTTCAACACCCGTGCGCTCAATTACCTTTGCATTGAGCACGATCGAGCCAGGCTCAAGCACGCCTTTGACCCAAACCATGTTGATCGTCCCGCTGGGTGGTTTAATCCAGGCACCATTAGATGGTATGGTCAACGTGCAAGTTAAAGTGATGCAAAATGGTTCCCCCGTCACGCTTGTGTCGTCTAGCCCCGCCAAGGGCTTCCGTTTCACGGTGCCTGATGCGCTGATATCACAGATAGCCGACGTGCCTCCCGCCTTAGGGACAACGGCGACAGCTGTCATGGCCGACGGGTCTGCCTTGCCAAACTGGTTGGTCTTTAACCCAACGACCAAAACTTTCAGCGCAGAACTCGTGCCAGATGGCGTAAGTGCATTGGAAGTAAAAGTCAAGGTTTTCAAAGACAAAGAGGTCGTCGGGGAGACGACACTCACGATTAATACCAAATAGCTTAATATCTAAGAAAATTAGCAACGGAATTAGTCGTGATGAGTTTAGGACACATCTATCTGATTGACGACGATGAGTCAGTCAGAGTCGCTTTATTTAAGGCTTTTGTGCAGTTGGGTTATAGCGTTGACTGTTTCGCAGATGCGCAGTCCTTCATTGAGCAATCACCAACAAGATCGCCAGCCGTGATTCTGTTGGATATGCGTCTACCTGAGGGGACGGGCGTTGATATTCAAGCGCTCTTGAAGCGGCTCAAATTAGAAACCCCCGTCGTGTTTATGAGTGGGGCTGCAACGCAGTTAGAGATAATCAATGCCATGCGGCAGGGCGCTTTTGACTTTTTGCTCAAACCACTGGTGATTGAGCAACTACTGACCGTGGTGAACCAAGCGCTCGTCAAAGATGCCGCCCAACAAGACCTGATCGCGCGGCGATCTCGTTTGGGCAAGGCATTTAAAGGATTAACACCGCGCGAGAAGCAGATTTGTAAGGATATGCTTGACGGCAAAACCAACAAGCAGATCGCAGAGCAAAGTGGCACAGTCGCGTCTACGATCAAGCTTCATCGAGCGAGGGTGTTGGATAAGATGGGTGCAGAGTCACTCGCTGATCTGATTTCCATCTTCAAAGGCATTGAGCCAGACGATTTGAGCTAATCCGCGTTCAAACCGCTCAAACCGCTGAAATCGGCAATGAAATGCTGAAAATGCGAGCGCCTTGGTTGACTTGATACACATTAAGCGATCCATGGTGCCTTTGCACAATCAGCTTACTGATCAATAAGGGGTTATCCGTTGTCGCCAGATCGTCCTGATGGTGGTTAAAGGGGGAAGTCTCGATACAAACGCCAGTGTTCCGTGGTGCTTGAGTCGAGACCTCGAACAAGACGGTCTGGTTTAATTGTGATCGACTTAGTGAAATAGTTAATGAGTTTTGTTGTTGTTTCGCTAAATCGCCTGCATGGCACAATATATCCAGTACAACCATTCGCAATTGCCCCTCGTTGCCCGACAAATAGACGTCTGGTTCGAGCTGCACCGTTAACCCAATGTTGCGATGATCCCAGTCAGGTTGTGTCAGCACCACGATGTCTTCAATCGTCTTACTGATAGAGAAACGTTGCGAATCAACAGCCTGTGTTTGAAAAACCCGTTGTAAACGCGTAACGATATCGATGGCTCGGTCTGTGTCCGCATCAATGCGGCCAAGCACTTCGTCAACGAGTTCGTTGCTACGTTGCGCGCCGGGTGTTGCCCTCAGCGTGAACAGATTAATTCTCGTCGCTGAAAGCGGTTGCGCCAGCTCGTGAGCCAGTGAACCCATCAGCGGGCTCACGCTATGGGCGTTGATGAGGACGCCGATCGCCCTCAAGAGCTGTGCATTTTCAGCTTGAACGATCGCCAGCTCAGCTTCTAGTGTCTCTAACGCTTTCATTATTCACACGGCTGTTCTGCCATCGCATCAGCGCCAGCGAGGTTCAATCCAGACCCAGACCCCGCCACGATTCACCCAATGACCGTGCTCCCAGTGTCTGTATTCGGGGCTGTAGCGCACGTACTCGCCGGGTATCCAAATATATTCACGCCCATCCCAGCGCCAGTGGCCGGGACGCCAGACGTAGCGTCCTCCCCTCGGCATGGGGGGGATCGTTTCCTGGCGCAAAGGAGGCAAAGGCTGATAGGATTGTGCCTGCGCAGAAGTGCCCATCGTCGTCAACGAGAAAGCACTGACCTTTAAACACGTGATCAAAAACGTTCTGCGCGACATACTTTTCACCCATTAAACCTTTGCCCGATTCTAGCACTCCCTGACCAGAGAAAATGCCCTCAAATGCCTGACCAACGTAAACCTACAAACTCACTTTCCGGGACGGCATTTGCGACCCTTTTGTTGGTAGGGGTTCTGATGGGATCCAATCATATTTCTGCTCGTATCGCTTTTAACCATGGTTTGAGCGTGGGTACGGCCGTCGTCGTGCGCAGTCTCATGATTGTCATTGTCATGCTGATACTGGTGCGTCTGCAAAAGGTGCAGGTAAGGTGGACGCGACGTCATTGGCAAATCATGCCAGTCATCGGCATCTTGATGTCTGTGCAGGGATTTTCTCTCTACTCTGCCGTTGCCCGACTGCCTGTTTCCCTGGCTTTACTCGCGTTCAACACCTATCCCCTGTGCATCACCTTCTGGGCGCGTGTGCTCTACCGCGAAAAAACCCCCGTCATGGTGCTGAAATCCATGCCTGTGTTGCTGATCGGATTAGCACTCGCACTCGATGTTTTAGGGACGTCGTCAGGCCTGGGTATCCAAGGACAATGGCTTGAGATTGGCGCAGGCGTTGCGTTTGCGCTGACGGCGGCGATCACATTCGGCCTCGCCTTGGTGCTCACGCAATATGAAGCGGGCGATTTGGATGGGCGAGTACGCACAGGGGTGATCACAGCGACTGTTGCAACGTTGACATTCATGGTTGTAGAAGCCACGGGAGGCTTGCATTGGCCAACCGAGCCTGCGGGGTGGGGCGGTTTAGCCGGCTTGACCGTTTTTTACGGCACAGGCTTCACGATACTTTTTACCGTATTGCCCAGAATAGGGGCCGTTGGCAATTCAGCCATCATGAACATCGAACCGATTTGCGCTCTCGGGTTGGGCTGGTTGATTCTTGGCCAGTCGATCGCACCGATTCAGGTAATCGGCGCTTGCATCGTCGTCGCAACAGTGATCACCTTGGGACTGCGACGATAGATATCGATCGCGAGACCTGTCGTTAATCATTTTTACAAAATCGGCTCATCCAAAATTTTCTTCGCTGCCTCTCTCACTCTGATGGGGGCTGTCCCGCCAATATGTGATCTTGAGGCGACGGACCCCTCAAGCGTTAACACAGCAAATACGTCTTCTTCGATAGAAGGGTGCAACTGCTTGAGCTCAACGAGTGATAAATCGGCGATATCGCAGCCTTTTTGCTCGCATTCACGAACAGCATGCGCGACAGTTTCATGGGCATCTCTGAAGGGCAAACCTTTTTTGACTAAATAATCCGCCAGATCAGTCGCTGTTGCATAACCTTGGAGTGCTGCCGCACGCATGGCGTCAGCTTTGACTTTGATACCACCAATCAGATCGACAAAGATGGTCAAGGTATCGCGAACCGTGTCTGCCGTATCGAAAAGCCCTTCCTTGTCTTCTTGGTTGTCTTTGTTGTAGGCCAGCGGTTGCCCTTTCATGAGCGTCAATAAGGCAACAAGATGCCCGTTGACGCGACCGGTCTTGCCACGGGCAAGTTCTGGTACGTCGGGGTTTTTCTTTTGGGGCATGATTGAACTGCCGGTACAAAATCGATCGGCCAGGTCAATAAAACCAACCCGTGGGCTCATCCAGAGCACCAGCTCTTCGGACAACCGAGAAATGTGGGTCATGATCAACGCCGCCGCGGCACAAAACTCAATCGCGAAGTCTCGGTCAGAGACCGCGTCCAGCGAGTTAGCGCAAACGGCTTCAAACCCAAGGAGTTGGGCGACCTGCAGGCGATCGATCGGATAGCTTGTCCCGGCCAGTGCCGCAGCCCCTAAAGGCAACACGTTTACTCGCTTTCGGCAGTCGATTAGTCTCGCTGTGTCGCGCCCGAACATTTCTGCATACGCCAGCAAATGGTGCCCAAAGGTGACAGGCTGCGCCACTTGCAAATGAGTGAATCCCGGCAAAATCGTGTCTGCCTGTTCGAGTGCAACTTTGGCCAAGGCGTGCCTGATTTGGCTGAGCAGGGCGACTAACTGGTCGATTTCGGCACGCACCCAGAGTCGGATGTCGGTGGCCACTTGGTCGTTGCGCGAGCGGCCAGTGTGTAGTCTTTTACCTGCATCCCCAATTAAATCAACCAAGCGTTTTTCGATATTGAGATGCACATCTTCGAGATCGAGCAGCCATTCAAAACGGCCTTCAGCAATCTCAGTGGATATTTGAGCCATCCCGTGTTCGATGCTTGCTAAATCTTCTTGACTGATGACCCCGACCGTCTTGAGCATCGTGGCGTGAGCGATCGAGCCCTGAATATCAAACTGTGCCATCCGGTTATCAAAGTACACCGAGGCGGTGTAGCGCTTGACCAGCTCTGTCACTGGTTCAGAGAAGCGGGCGGACCAGGCCTGCGATTTCTTTGCAAATTGGTCGTCGGGAGATTGATTAGGATTTTTCATCGTAACTGGATTATAGAGCCCGGCACTTGGCGGGTTAGCGTGCGATAATTTTGATCAAGAAAATCAATCCTAGCAGAGAATCAGAGATCATCATGGCTGCGATAAAAATTGGCATCGCGCAGATAAACGCTTGTGTGGGCGATTTAGAGGGTAATGCCAAAAAAGTACTTGAGGCGGCTCGCAGCGCGCACGCGGCGGGTGCGAGACTGTTGCTCACCCCTGAGCTTGTGCTGTCAGGCTATCCCCCTGAAGACCTGCTCTTGAGACCAGCTTTTGTCGATCAGGCGCTGCTTGTTTTTGATCGTTTGCGGGCTGATCTGGCTGAATGCGAGGGATTGCATGTGGTGTTGGGCCATCCGGTGATGGCAACGGGCGGTTTGCGCAATGCGGCATCAGTCTTGGCTGATGGGAAAACGCTGGGTGTTTATTACAAGCATGAACTGCCGAATTACTCGGTGTTTGACGAGAAACGCCATTTTGCCGGCGACAACCACGCCCTCGTGTTTAACGTCGACGGGATACGGTTCGGGATTAACGTGTGCGAAGACGTCTGGTTCTCGGATGCCCCAAGCGCGGCGGCCGAAGCGGGTGCTCAGGTTTTGTTGGTCCCCAATGCGTCGCCATTTAATATCGGCAAGCAGGCTGAACGAAATACTGTGTGCCAAACCGCTGTTCGTGCGACGGGATGCGCGCTGGTCTATGCCAACTTGGCGGGCGGTCAGGATGAGTTAGTGTTTGATGGCGCTTCCTTTGCCATGAATCGCAACGGTCAGCTGGTCGTACGTGCTGCGGATTTTGCTTCTGATCTGCGCTACGTCGAGGTGACCGCAGAGGGTGATCTCGTTTCTTCGCCCAACCAGCGAGCCGTGGATGAATCACTGAGCGCCGAGATTGCCGACCTTGAAACCCAAGTTTGGGGGGCACTCACGTTGGGGGTTCACGATTATGTGACCAAATCAGGCTTTAAATCTATCGTATTAGGCTTGTCAGGTGGGATTGATTCGGCTGTCGTGATGGCCGTGGCCGTTGATGCCCTCGGTGCGGATCGAGTCAATGCAGTCATGATGCCCTCACGTTACACGGCAGATATTTCGCAGATCGACGCACAAGACATGGCCAAGCGCCTGGGGGTGAAATATGACGTCATCGCCATTTCAGCGTTGACTCAAGCGTTTGAGGCAAGTCTTTCACCGCTCATGCAAGGTCGAGCGCCCGATACGACAGAAGAGAACATCCAGGCCCGTATTCGCGGGACGTTGCTCATGGCCTTATCCAATAAATTTGGCCATTTGGTGTTGACAACGGGCAACAAAAGCGAACTGTCGACGGGGTATTGCACGTTGTATGGCGATATGGCCGGCGGTTTTGCCGTGTTGAAAGATGTCGCAAAGACCTTGGTCTATCGACTGGCACGTTGGCGCAATCGCGTGGTTGAAGTCATCCCCGACCGCATCATTACGCGCCCACCTTCTGCCGAGTTGCGGCCTGATCAGACTGATCAGGATAGCTTGCCTGCCTACGAAGTGATTGACGGGATCATTGAACGTTACATTGAGGGCAATGAGCCAATCTCGCAATTGCTTGACGCTGGCTACCGAACGGATGATATCAATCAGATCGTCCGTCTGATTCGCATTAACGAATACAAACGTCGCCAAAGCCAGCCCGGCCCTCGGGTGACCTCAAGGGCATTTGGCCGAGACTGGCGTTATCCCTTAGTCAACGGCTTTAGGGAATAGGTAAAATCCGCAAGAAGATAACGATTCACAGACAGGATTCAACATGAAACAAGTGACCGCAATTATCAAACCGTTCAAACTCGACGAAGTCCGTGAGGCTTTGGCAGAGGTAGGGGTCAATGGCTTGACGGTGACTGAAGTCAAAGGCTTTGGTCGTCAGAAGGGGCACACCGAACTGTATCGAGGCGCTGAATACGTCGTGGATTTTCTGCCAAAAATCAGAATTGAGATGGTGGTCGCAGATGAGTTAGTCGACAGCGTCATCGAGGCACTGCTCAAATCGGCTCGGACAGGCAAAATTGGTGACGGCAAGATTTTCGTCATGCCCGTCGAACAATCGATTCGTATCCGCACGGGCGAGCAGGGTGACGAAGCGCTCTAAGTGCTGAGCGACCGGCTGGCTTAACGTGCGTTGACCATCCCTATGGTCAACGACTGACGCTCGAGTAAGCGCCAGAAGGCGGGCAGAAAGCACTCTGACACCATCAAAGGCTGGCGCGCTCGCCTGAAAACGGATCGTCTCGCCAGGAGGCCGACGTTAGGTGGCCCTTCAAGCGCGTTGAGCGCTAACCGATAGAGCGGGGCAGGCCGTTTAATGCGGCACATAGCAAAATTAGATCGGCTGATCGTCTTGTCTTGATAGAGAATGTCTGCGAGTGGGCGGGCTTTTAAGCCCCTGATGCCTTTCCAGTGGCTACGGGTTGCGGTCAGCGGCGTCACGCTGCGGGCGACGACGCATAACTCATCTTGAATCGACATACTGATTTCACGGGTCCAAACCAAATGGCGCGGGGGTAATTTGAGCAGTTGAGCTTCGTCGGCGTGCGCAACGCTGATATGTTGTCTCAACACTCGCAACTTAACAACCCCTAACTGTCTTAGCCCTGTGGTCAAAGCACCAGCACGAGTCAACCAGCCGCGCTGGATCCGCGAGGTCATGGGTGAGGGGCGTTGCAACCAATTCAATCGATTCGTCGGGTTTCTCATTCAGGTTGTATTATCGCAAGTATGGAGAAAGTAAGAATATCAAAGCTGATGGCTGAACAAGGCCTCTGCTCTCGCCGCGAGGCAGATGCCTACATTGAAAAAGGCTGGGTAAAGGTAGATGGGGTGGTCGCCGTACTGGGCGAACGGGCTTTCCCTCATCAAAAGCTGACGCTTGATCGCTCTGCCGCGCAGCACCAAGCGCAATCGGTGACGATTTTGATACATAAACCAATGGGCTATGTTTCTGGGCAGGCTGAAGATGGCTATACCCCGGCTGTCGCCTTGATTGAATCTCGAAGCCAATGGGAAAATGACAAAACAACGATCCGTTTTGAACGCGCCCACCTGCGCGGGATCGCGGTGGCTGGCCGGCTCGATATCGATTCGACGGGCTTGTTGGTCCTAACACAAGACGGCCGTGTGGCACGGCAATTAATTGGCGAAAATTCAGATGTCGAAAAAGAATATCTTGTCCGAGTCAGTGGCAAGCTGACCGAACGAGGCCTGGCTTTGCTCAATGTGGGATTGTCACTTGACGGTAAGCCATTGAAACCAGCCCAAGTGCGTTGGCAGAATGAAGATCAGTTGCAGTTTATTTTGAAAGAAGGCAAAAAACGCCAAATCAGACGGATGTGCGAGCTGGTTGGCCTAAAAGTCGTGGGCTTAAAGCGCGTGAGAGTCGGCAATGTCAAACTCGGTGATCTGCCGCCAGGGCAATGGCGCTATCTGAGGCCTAACGAACGGTTTTAAGCGAGGTCTTGCCGTTGCTTGACCCTGCGCCCCTGACAGTTACGCCGATCTATCCTCAAGTTTGTAGGTGGCGCGATCGTCTTGCCCCAGATGTTTGACCAGCCAAGGCATGACAGGCTTGAGCGCATCTTTCAGGGTGTAGGGAGGATTCACAATAAACATGCCGCTACCGTTTAATCCGACCCCGTCAGGGCTCGACTTTTTGACGGTCAAACTCACATGTAGCCATGATTTCACGTCCAGCCGATCGAGTTGTCGCACCATTTGTTGTGCTTCGAGTCGTTGGATCTGTGGATACCAAACGGCATAACAACCGGTTGCAAACCGTTGCACGGCGTCCTTCAACGTATCCATTGCCCGACGATAGTCCTGTTTGTCTTCATAAGACGGGTCAATCAGCACGATTGCCCGTCGAGTGGCTGGCGGAATTTGCCCTTTAAGACCCGCAAAGCCGTCTGTTTCGAAAACCGTGGTTTGGCGAGGGATGCGATTGCCGTGGGCGTCGAGATTCATATTCAGGATCTCGACTTCACTGGGATGTAATTCGAATAATCGCAGTTTGTCGGTTGCACGCACCATTTGAAGGGCGATCCAGGGCGATCCCGGGTAGTAGCGCAATTCGCCGTCCGGGTTGAGCGCTTTGATTTCGTCCAAATATGCCAAGACAGCCTTCGGGGCGGCGGGTTTATCCCAGATTCGCGCGATACCGTCAATATATTCGCCTTTCGTTTGAGCCCATTTCCCTTCTAAATCATAGGCACCCGCACCAGCATGTAGATCAATAAACCAGTAGGGTGCAGCTTTCTGGTTGTAGTAGTCGAAAAGATGAACGAGCACCAGATGTTTGAGAACGTCTGCGTGATTGCCTGCGTGAAAAGCGTGGCGGTAACTGAACAATATGGACTCCGGTGCCGTGAAAAGGCTTAAATGAGAGGGTCAAGACGCAGCAATGGTATCGACACAATCGGTAATGACTGAATCGACTCCCCATTGCAAGAGTTCTTGGGTGGCAGCTGCGGTGTTGACCGTCCAGACGGCGACTCGAAATCCCGCCTTTTTAACATCAGTCACTAACTCCTGTGTCACGCATCGCTGCGATAAATGAAGCGATGTGCAGTCTAGGTCTGTCAACAGTTGCAACCAGTTATCAGGCAATTCATTCGTGAGAAAGCCCCTGGGTAGCGCAGGGCAAGCCGCGCGAGCGGCCTCCAGGCTATCGAACGAAAACGATGATAAGACAGGCTTGCTGCTTGCTGCTTGCCAGTACTGCTGGGTCAGCTGAGCGACAATGGTGCCAGTGATCGTTTCATCGCCCGGCGAGGGCTTTATTTCAACATTGCAGGTCAACCCGTTGTTGACAAGATAGTTGGCGATATTTTGCAAAGTGGGGATGGGCTCACCCGCGTAGCGCAAGCTGTGCCAGCTACCCGCATCCAGTTGCGCGAGCTCACTGAGTCGGTAATCGCCCGCGCGACCTGCGGCGTTGGTGGTTCGATCCAGATTGGTGTCATGCAACAGCACGGGGATGTGATCTTGAGTGAGCTTGACGTCAAATTCAAACATGTTGTAGCCAAACGAATGGCCCAAACGCATCGCTGCGAGGGTGTTTTCGGGGGCTAATTTGCCAGCACCACGATGGGCGATCATCCGAGGGTAAGGCCAGGGCCTGAGTGATTTCATTGCAAGAGGTTCCGCTGGTGTTAAACTCGCAACCTTATTTTAGGCTCCAAACCTCATTCATGTTTGAATTCATTCGTCAGCATCAGCGCTGGATGCAGGGCATATTAATCCTGCTTATTCTGCCGTCTTTCGCATTTTTCGGTGTGCAAAGCTATACCAGCTTCATGAACCGTGAACCTGAGTTAGCCACCGTCGATGGTATCGGTATCACGCTGAGTGAGTTCAACCGAGCCCGTAAAGCCCAGCTGGATCAATATCAAAATGCGTTGGGCGGCCAGTTTGACCCCGCAGCACTTGACACAGCCACCATGCGCAAGCAGGTGTTGGATAACCTGATTGACCAAAAGACCATCGCTATTGCCGCAGAGAAGGGGCATTTCACTGTTTCAGATGAAACCCTTCGTCGCACCATCGCTTCCATCCCTGCAGTGCAACAGGATGGGCAGTTCTCCTCAGAGCGCTATAAGCAAATTCTTGCTTCGCAAGGCATGACCGCCGCAGGTTTTGAAAACACCCTCAGACGTGATTTGTCGCTGTCCCAAGTGCTGAGTTCAATCTCGGGCAGTGTGATGGTGCCAGAGGCAGTGGTGCAAAAATTTGCCGCGTTACTCGGAGAAAAGCGCACCATCGCAGTGCAAGTATTTAATGCAGACGCTTACAAAAAAGGGATCTCCATCACACCTGAGCAGATCAGTGCTTGGTATGACGCGAATCAGGCAAGTTTAAAAATCCCTGAGAGTGTGAATATCGAATATCTGCTCGTCAATGAGAGTGCTGCTTCAAAGGACATCACGGTATCCGATGCAGATGTTGAAGCTTTTTATAAACAAAACCAGGCTCGGTACAGCCAGCCTGAGCGGCGGCGGGTCAGTCATATCCTGATCGAAGTGGCAGCTGAAGCAAAGGCAGACATTAAAGCCAAGGCACAAGAACTCGCGGCTGAACTCACGAAACAAGCAGAGGCTCGTCCTAAAGAATTTGCCGATCTTGCAAAAAAATACTCACAAGATAGCGGTTCGAAAGACTCAGGCGGTGATTTAGGCTGGATCGCCAAAGGCATGCTCGTCCCACAGGTTGAATCGTCCATTTTTTCGTTAGAGAAAGGCAAGATTGCTGGCCCGATCGAAAGCCCTTTTGGTTACCATGTCATCTACGTGACTGATATACAACCGGTCACCGTAAAAGCACTCGCTGACGTCAAAGCTGACATCGTGAGTGAGATTCGCAAACAAATTGCGGCTGATCGCTTTGCTACGATGTCTGACAAGATGACCAAGCTCATTTACGATCAGCGCGACAGTCTTAAGCCTGTAGCAGATGCTCTGGGTTTGCCTATTTCTAGCGCCGAGGGTTTGTCCAGGTCAGGTCTTTTGCCGCCTGATCAAGGCGGCAGTAAATTAGCAGATTCATCTGCTGAGGCTGTCGTTCTGAATAATCCCAAAGTGGCTCAAACAGCCTTTTCGCCCGATGTATTTAAGAGTCGGCTGAACTCCGGTGTAATCACCTTGTCTCCCGACACGATGCTGGCGTTGCGAGTCTCTCAGATCAATGAGGCCCACGTGCCTGCGCTGACAGAGGTGACTGAGCTGATTCGGCAAAAGTTATCCGTCGAAAAGGCAATTGAACTTGCAAAGGCCGCAGCACTCAAGCGAGTCGACGAGCTAAAAGCTGATCACAGTGCCATAAAGCTTAAGGGTTTTGATCCTGCGATCACCGTTTCGCGTCAAAGCCGTGACTCGATCACTAAAGCGCAACTCGACACGGTCATGACGCTTGATGCTAAATCCCTGCCGCAGTTTGTCGCATTGCCAGCAGCCGCTGGCTACGAGGTGATTGCGCTCAACAAAGTAGAGGCGGCTGCAACGCCCGAGCCCGGCCAGTTAACGCAATTGAGGCAAGAGTTAGCTCAAGCGTTGGGCGGTGCCGAAGAACGCGCTGCCTTGGCTGTCTTGCGTCAGACCTATCAGGTTGAGCTGTTGCCGACAGCCGCTAAAGTTATTTCTGGCGAACTGGACGAGCCGAAACAATAAGCGGCAACAACGTCGCTTTAACGGTTTGCATCAAGAGGGGTTGTGCCACTTCGACAGGGTGCAATCCGTCTGCTTGAAACATGTCCCGTTGTGCCGCAATTGCCTCCAAAAAGAACGGTACTTCTGAGCTGCCAGTTTCTATCGCCACATCGTGAAATAGTTGCTTGAACTTCTGCGTGTAATCTCGACCGTAATTGGGCGGGATTTGCATCCCGAGGATCAGCACTTGGGCGCGAGTAGCTTGCGACTGTTTGACCATGTTTCTCAGATTGTCTTGGGTCGCCTGGATCGCCAGGCCGCGCAAGGCATCATTGGCCCCTAGCTCGATGATCACCAGATCAGGATGATGTAGACTAAGTTGCTCGGGCAATCGATGGGCACCCCCGCTGGTGGTTTCACCGCTAATACTGGCGTTGAAGATCTCTATTCGTCGATTGAGCTTGTTTGCTGGCTGATTCAAGTCGCGTTCAAGCAATTTGATCCAACCGGTGTCTCGCCGCAATCCATACTCAGCGGACAAACTGTCACCCATGACCAGAATCGTGTAGACCTCGGCAGGCTGTTGAGCACGAGCAGCTGGGGCCAATGCTAACGACAGGGCAAACGACAGGGCAAACGCAACCACAACCGTCAATCGGCAAACAACAGCGACTGTTGCTCGATTCATCAACACCGTCATGACTATCGGTCGTATGATCGCGTGAGTCCGTTTGAAATAACGTTTAAAGTGCTTTGACATGACAATTGATGCTGCAGTAGAAGTTTCTGGTCTTAGTAAATACGTCACCGATGCCCAAGGCCTGTTGACGATTCTGGATAATATCGATTTTACGATCACGCGCGGTGATTCGGTCGCGATTACAGGGGCTTCAGGCTCAGGCAAGTCAACCTTGCTTGGCCTAATGGCTGGGTTGGATATCCCCAGCGCTGGCAAAGTGTCAATCGATGGGATTTCTCTGTTTGATCTTGATGAAGACGGCAGGGCTCGATTGCGGGCGGCGAAGATTGGCTTCGTGTTTCAGTCATTTGAATTACTGCCGAATTTAACCGCTCTCGAAAACGTGATGTTACCGCTTGAGCTACAAAACCAAGCCGCCCGTGAACCAGCTGAGCAGCTTTTGCGCAGCGTGGGGCTCAGCAATCGATTCAAGCACTACCCCGCAACGCTGTCAGGGGGTGAACAGCAAAGAGTCTGTATTGCTCGTGCCTTTGTTCAACACCCGTCTCTGGTTTTGGCGGATGAACCCACGGGCAGCCTTGATACGGTCACAGGCGAGCGGATTATCGAACTCATGTTTGAAATGCAGCGCATGAGCCAAAATACGCTGATTCTGGTGACCCATGACCTTCATTTGGCCAAACGGTGCAAAAGACAGCTGGTTCTCGAACAGGGCCGACTGGTCGAGTAAACGAGCATATGCACAAGCGGGTTGGATGGTTAAAATGCTTGATCAAACATGAGCGAGGACAACGCATGAGACGTGCGCTAGGGTGGCTGCTGACGATATTGTTGATCAACATGTCGCACGCCGAAGAACTCCCTCAGACTGAGCTTGTCGTGCTCGGTAGTCTCAGCACGCGCTCGGTTTACACCAACGTAGAGGTCCCGTTTTGGACTAAATTACTACCCGCTGATGCGAAAGGCCGAGTCACGGTTGAGATCAAAGGGTTTGATGAAGTGGGCATTAAAGGGCCTGACCTGCTGAAATTAACCGGCACGGGTGTCGTCCCATTATCGACGGTGCCTTTGTCCTACTATCTGACTGATCAGCCAATTAACGAGGCCATGAATATTGCCGGTTTAGTGTCCGATTTGAAACTGGCTAAATCGAGCGCTGAACAGTTTGAACGGGTATTGGCAGAGACCTATCGCCGGATGTATGGTGTCAAGTTGCTTGGCATGGCCGCTGGCCCCCCTCAATTGCTATTTTGTCGTTCGGCAATTCAACAGCCTTCACAATTGAAGGGGCGAACCGTTCGAACAAACACGCGATCGCAAGCTGAACTGGTGCAGGCTTTTGGGGCTAAGGCTAAAGTGCTTGCTGTCGGCGAGGTCGCCGAGGCTTTTCAAAACAAAACGATTGATTGTGCGATTGCCGCCAGTATGGTTGCGTTCAAAGCAGATTGGTACAAATGGGCTCACCATATTTATGCCATCCCGCTGGGCTGGAACCACCAAGCCTACACCGTCAATCAGACGGTCTGGGATAAATTCACCCCACCATTGCAGGCCTTTTTAACGACTGAGATCAAACGTCTTACCGATCAGCTGTGGGATTATGCGCTAGCTGATAATCAGAAGGGGATAGCCTGCCTAACCGGCGCTAAAGCTTGTCCGTTCCCGAGCAAAGCAAAGATGAAGTTGGTGCAACCTTCGCCTGCTGATGAGGCGTTGGTTCAAAAGACCGCGATACAAAAGGTGCTGCCAGTTTGGGCCAAGCAGTGCAATCAATCGTGTGTCGACGACTTCAATGCCACGATCGGCAAATCGCTCGGCGTGCAGGCCAAACACTGATCAAGTCGCCTAGGTTTTTACCCGTACGATCTTCTCCACTTGGTTGACACGTCGGATGGCACGAAACACCTGGGCAAGGTGCTTTCTGCTGTCGACCTGCACGGTCATATTCACCCAAATCGTATTGACCGAGTCCTCATGCATCGTGACGTGCACAATATTCGAGTCTGCTTGAGCAATTTCGGCGGCAATTCTGCCTAAAACCCCTCGTTCATTTCGCGCCACGATTTCAATGCGAGCGGCAAAGTGCTGCGAGGTTTCGTTGGCCCACGCGACGTTGATCCAGCGCTCGGGTTCTTTCGACCGCGTACGGGTGGCCGTCGGGCACTCATTGGTGTGAACGACTAAACCATGTCCCTCGCGGATAACCGCGATGATGGCATCGCCCGGCAGGGGACCACAACAGGGGGCCAGTTGTACTGCTTGTCCCTCGTTGCCATGGATCAGGATGGTATTCGTTTTTGCGTTGGTCATCTCATCGACCGCTGCCGCCGTTGTTGCGACAAGCGGATGATCCGGTGCAAAACGTCGGGCAACAACGGCGGCGAGACGCTTGCCTAAGCCAATGTCGGCAAGGACATCAGCGCGTGATTTGGCCCCACTTGAACGCACGAGCTTATCCCATGCAGGGTGATTTTCAGGGGGAAGCGCAAGGCCTAAATCTTGCAGCGCCTGGCCTAGCATTCTTTCGCCAAACGCCACTGATTCGGTGTACTGCATATTGCGCAAAAAGTATCTTATTTCTGATCGCGCTCGCCCAGTTCTCGCGTAGTTCAGCCACTGCGTCGTCGGCATTGCCGTCGCAGAGGTAATGATCTCAACGTGATCCCCGCTTGATAGTGTCGTGCGAAGGGCAACAATTTCACCGTTCACTTTGCAGCTGGCTGCGCGGTTACCCACATCCGTATGGATTGAGTAAGCGAAGTCTAGCGGGGTCGCACCACGCGGCAGGGAGACAATTTTTCCCTTGGGTGTAAAGACATAAACCGCATCCGGAAACAAATCTACTTTGACGTGCTCGAGAAACTCGGTTGAATCGCCTGTTTGATTTTGAATATCCAGCAGCGACTGCAGTGACTGGTGCGTCTTCTTTTGCAACTCGTTTAATTTGACGTCATCGGTTTTATACAACCAATGCGCAGCTACGCCTTCCTCAGCAACTTGATGCATATCATGCGTGCGGAACTGAAACTCGATGGGTGTCCCGTAGGGGCCAACCAGCGTTGTGTGCAAAGACTGGTACCCATTGACCTTGGGGATAGCAATGTAATCTTTGAATTTACCTGGTACCGGTCGATAAAGTTGATGAACAATCCCCAGTGCCAAATAGCATTCGGGCAGGGTATGCACGATGACTCTAAAACCGTAAATATCCAATACATTGGTGAAAGACTTTTTCTGTTCGATCATCTTATGATAGATACCGAATAGCGTCTTTTCGCGACCCGCCAAATCTGCTTCGATCCCGGCAGCGGGCAGGGCGGCTTTGACCGTTTCAGCGATTTTAGACAAGACTTCGCGTCGGTTACCTCTGGCGGCCATCACGGCCTTGTGTAACACCCGATAGCGATTGGGATAAATGGCCGCAAAGCACATATCTTGCAATTCGCGAAACAGCGCATTCAGACCAAGACGATGGGCAATGGGTGCGTAGATCTCTAGGGTTTCTTGTGCCACGCGCCGACGCTTTTCTGGGCTGACCGCATCCAGCGTGCGCATGTTGTGCAAGCGATCGGCAAGCTTGATCAGGATGACGCGAATATCCCGCGCCATCGCGAGTAGCATCTTGCGAAAACTCTCGGCTTGCTGTTGCGCCTTTGTCTCAAACTCTAGGCGATCGAGTTTGGATAACCCGTCGACCAGCGTGGCGACTTCGTCCCCAAAACGCTCGATGAGCTCTTGCTTGGTGATGCCTTGGTCTTCCATGACGTCGTGCAATAGCGCGGCGCGCAACGCATCGACGTCAAGCTTCCAGCCGGCGCATATTTCAGCGACGGAGATCGGATGCGTAATGTAAGGCGAGCCACTCGACCGAAACTGCCCGAGATGCGCCTGATCAGCGAACCGATAAGCGTCTTTGACTTTATTGATGTCTTTCGGCTCGAGGTAGTCTTCGAGCGCAGCTTGAAGGTTGGCCAGCGTCGCGATCGCGGGCTCGTTCTTCGTTTCTACGGGTTTAGCAGAGTGGGGCGGGGGCCGTTTATCACCAACGCTCTTTGAGCGTTTGGTCAAGGGTAAGTCAGTCGCAGCGACGATGGGCGACCCGGGTGGCGCAGACCGTAATCCGGGGGTGTCCATGTTGATCTACCAATCAGGTGGGAACCTTACGCATCATTTCTACACCCGTGACCCCAGCAGCGATTTCACGCAACGCTGTCACCGTAGGTTTGTCTTTGGATTCGATCCGTGAGGCGTGGCCTTGAGCCAACTCGCGTGCACGATAAGTCGCTGCCAAAGTGAGTTTGAAGCGATTAGGAATGAAATCCAGACATTCGTCGACGGTGATGCGGGCCATGGTAATCCTTGTCTTACAAAGTTGCTCAAGCGTCAGTATAGTCCGCAACGCAGTACGCCGCGGGGGTCAATCATCTGGGACATTGCCAGCCTCGAGTCATCAGTCGGTTAAGCCGAACTGATCGAAGATGGATCGGTGACGAGCCCGCTGTTTGCCGTAACGCAACCGCACGCTTGAGATGATGGTTTTTAATTCAGTTAAAGCGTCACTAAATACTTGATTAATAATAACATATTCGAACTCAGGCGCGTGCGAGATTTCACTGTTTGCAGCTTGTACGCGTTTGGCGATGACCGCCTCAGTGTCTGTCCCTCTTTTTTGCAAACGCTCGAGCAACGCATCGATCGAGGGGGGCAAAATAAAAATACCCACCACATCGGGCAACATTCGCCGAACTTGCTGGGCACCTTGCCAGTCAATCTCGAGCAAAATATCCTGGCCATCGCGCACGGCTTGATCTATCTTATCTCTCGGGGTGCCGTAGTAGTTCTCATGGACTTGTGCCCACTCAAGCAACATGTTGTCGCGCTTGAATGACTCAAAGGCTTCCGCACTGACGAAGCGGTATTCTCGTCCGTCGACTTCACCTGGGCGAGGCGCGCGCGTGGTGCAGGAGACTGATAGGGCTAACGAGGGATCATCCGCTAACAATGCAGTCACCAAGCTGGATTTGCCTGCCCCACTGGGTGCAGCAATGACGAAAACGTTTCCGACTGGCTCAGACATGAGTCACAATACACCCTTTGATGTGAATGCAAAAGCATAGCAGACCGACGTACCGAAAGAGGATTCAGACATGACCGCACGCCCAATAATGACCGCCGAAGCCTTGCATGAAATTGCAGACAGACCCGATGCGGCGAAAAAATTGCTGATTTGCGATTGTCGCTATGATTTGATGGATCATGCTGTCGGACGCAAACTTTACGAAACAGCTCACTTGCCCGGGGCCCAATATGTCGACCTGGGCAATGAACTGAGCGGTGCCAAGACCGGCTTAAATGGGCGGCATCCCTTGCCTCGTCGAGAGATATTTGCCCAGTATCTGGCAAGCATCGGTTTGAATAAAGATACCTTATTGGTGGCCTACGACAATAACGGTAGTATCTATTCGGCGCGCCTCTGGTGGATGGCTCGCTGGGTGGGGCATACGCGGGTGGTTGTGCTTGATGGTGGCTTAAAGGCTTGGCAAACTGCTGGCTACGAGTTGACCAGTGACGTAACCGAGCCTAGGCCTAAAGGTAACTTTGTCATCGGACCCGAACGCGTCAAACTGGTTGACCTGAGCAACATGCAGGCCGGCCTCGGTCAACCTGGGCGTGTTGTGATTGACGCGCGCGCCAACGATCGTTTTCACGGACAAAATGAAACGATTGACAAAATAGCTGGCCATATCCCCGGTGCGCTCAATCGGCCCTGTGGTCTGAATCTGCGTGAAGATGGCAAGTTTAAAGATGCGGCCAGTTTGCGTAACGAGTTTGAGCAATTGCTCAATGGCTTGACTGCCGATCAGGTCGTGTCAAGTTGTGGTTCAGGCGTGACCGCTTGCAATAATTTGATCGCCATGGAACTCGCTGGTTTAACGGGTGCCGCATTGTACGGTGGCTCTTGGAGCGAATGGAGTGCGCAGCCTGATGCGCCTGTAGAACTTTGACCCTCTCTGATAAGGACAAAAATATGTCAACCTTGAAAGTCGCATTAGTAACAGGTGCTGGGACAGGCATTGGCCGGGCTGTATCGCTGCATCTTGCGAAAGCTGGCTACGACGTCTGTCTAGCAGGAAGACGAGTAGACAAGTTAGAAGAAACTCAAGCGCTGGGTGGTGATCTTGCAAAACGACTCCATCCGATGCCGATGGACGTTGCCGATGAGGTGTCTGTTAACGCAACCTTCGAGCAAATCAAACAAAAATTTGGTCGCCTTGATGTGCTGTTCAATAACGCTGGGCGCGGCGGTCCGCCAGTGCCGATCGAAGACTTGCCGGTTGAGGTATGGCGCGATATCGTCAATATCAATCTGACGGGTATGTTTCTGTGTGCTCAGGGGGCAATCCGGATGATGAAAGCCCAAACGCCACAAGGTGGTCGTATCATTAATAACGGTTCGATTTCTGCTCACGCGCCGAGACCTTTTTCGATCGGGTATACCTCGACCAAGCATGCTGTCACGGGCTTGACCAAATCTATCTCTTTGGATACTCGAAATTACAATATTGCCTGTGGTCAGATCGATATCGGCAATGCCGAAACGCCAATGACTGAGCGAATGACCCAAGGGGTATTGCAGCCCGATGGTTCGGTTCGCGCAGAACCTCGAATGGATGTCAACCATGTCGCCGAGTCAATTGTCCAAATGGTGGGGTTTCCCCTCGAAACCAATGTGCAATTCATGACCATCATGGCCAGAACAATGCCTTTCATTGGCCGTGGTTAGCCCGCAGGATGATTACTCTAAGTTTTGAGCTTGCTCGCGCATCTGTTCGATCAATAGTTTGAGATCCATGGCCGCGCGGGTCATCTCCATACTGGCAGATTTAGATCCAAGCGTGTTTGCTTCGCGATTCATTTCCTGAAACAAAAAATCTAGTCGCTTGCCAACGCTGCCAGCGTCTGTCTTGGCGGCTTTCGCATTGGTCGATGCCGGTGATTGACCGTGATCCAATAAATAAACCAGTTCGCCCAGGTGAGACTTCAAACGAGCCAATTCTTCAGCCACATCGATACGTAGCGAGAATAAGCTCGATTCAGTGGCAATACGCTCGAATACTTCTTGCCCAGAGAGGTGTGTTAAGCCGCTAGGGAAGGCCTTGTTCAGGGTGTCTTGCAGCTTTTGGGCCATGCGTTCTTGATGGCTTGCCATGAGCGCGGGCATATGCGAACCGATATCGTCAACGATCTGAGCAATCTCTCGCGCTGATGCTTTCATCGCGTCGGTAAGTCTCAACCCCTCTCGCTGTCGGCTTGCTGTCATTTCTGCCATCGCGATATCAAGTGCCGCCAAGCAAGTGTCAAGCCAGTCTTCCCGCACGCTTTGTTGCTGAGGCTCTGACCAGCTCAGCATTTCTCCCATGCTGGGTGAAGGGGTTTCTGGCAAGATTCGACGCGCAGCCGTTAACTGCTCGGCAATGCGATTCAATTGCTGTTCGCTGAGTCTGTCTGTGGTTTCTTTGTTGGGCCGGGCGAAACTGGCTCTCACCTCTAGCTTGCCTCGCTTGACCATTTGCGATAGTCGTTCGCGAATGGGTTGTTCTGTTAGGCGCAGCTCGTCAGGTAGTCGAAACTGCAGGTCTAGAAATCGGCTGTTGACACTTTTTAACTCGACGACGACGGTGCCGCAATCGCTAGTAGCTTTGCCACTGCCAAACGCAGTCATGCTCGCTATCATTGTTGTACCTCGACACCGACAGCAGCCCCGTCAGGATTGCGCGGATCAGAAGCGCCAAAATATAGCCCGTTTTCAAATTGTACGGTCTGAATTCTGCCCATCGTTGGTGAGACCGCGATGGTATGACCTATCCCTTTCAATAACTTCATGGTGTCTGGGCTATAGCCCTGTTCAAGTCGCAACACATCTGGAATCCATTGATGATGCATGCGAGGCATCGCTGCGGCTTGCGCAATGTTCATTTTGTAATCGATCACATTGATTAGGTTTTGAAGCACTGTGGTAATGATTCTTGACCCACCGGGCGAGCCCGTCGCCAGCCAAGGTTGGCCATTTTTTAGCGCAATGACTGGCGTCATCGAACTCAAGGGACGCTTGCCTGGTTCAACCGCGTTGGCTTGGCCACCCACCAGACCGAAGGCATTGGGTGCGCCCGGTTTTGCCGAAAAATCATCCATCTCGTTATTGAGCAAAACCCCCGTGCCGCGCGCAACAATGCCAGAGCCAAAATTTAGGTTCAAGGTGTAGGTGGCGCTCACGACGTTACCGCTTTTGTCCATCACCGAGAAGTGTGTCGTTTGATCACTTTCGTAGGGCTGGGGCGAACCCGGCTTGACCTCTTTGCTCGGCGTTGCTTTCAATGGGTTGATTTTCTTGACTAAGCTCTGTGCATAGCCCTTAGACGTCAAGCCAGCCTGAGGGACTTTATAGAAAGCAGGGTCACCAAGATATTCGGATCGGTCAGCGTAGGCAAGACGAGCTGCTTCGGCCAGCAGATGAACGCTTTGCGCACTGCCAAAACCGCTCTCGTTCAGCTGAAAATACTCGAGCAAATTCAGCATTTCGATCAAGTGGATACCGCCAGAACTCGGGGCAGGCATAGAGAGCACTTCGACCCCTCGGTAGGTCCCGTGCACGGGCTGTCGGCTCTGTACTTGGTAGTGAGCAAGATCGGCCAGACTCATGACGGTGCCATCCTGATTAAGCTCGTGGGTGATTTTCTCGGCAATCTCGCCTTCGTAGAAAGCTGAGGCACCTTTTTCAGCAATCAATCTGAGCGTTTTAGCGAGATCAGGTTGTTTCAGCCGATCACCCGCTTGCAAAGGCTCGATTTGATTGAGCTCACAAGCGTCAGGCTGGCAAACCAGATGATCCGCTTTGCTTTTGAAAAAGATGGCTCGACTGCCGGGCCAACGACCCAGATGGTCACGTTGCAATCTGAATTGTTCAGCTAATACCGGACTAACAATAAACCCTTCTTCGGCGAGCTTGATGGCGGGGGCAATCACTCGGGCCAGCGATAAACTGCCATGCTTCTCAAGCGCATACGTCAACCCAGCGACGGTACCAGGGACACCCACGGCAAAAGGCGTGATGGTGGATTTGCCGCTGACCACTTTGCCGCTCGCGTCAAGATACATATCTCTGCTGGCAGCTGCAGGCGCCATTTCCCGAAAATCGATCGCTTCATTGGTATCCCCTTTGATGTCATGCACCAGCATGAACCCGCCGCCGCCGAGATTTCCAGCATTGGGCAGAACAACCGCTAGCGCGAAGCCAATGGCGACCGCTGCATCGGTGGCATTACCGCCTTGCTTGAGCACCTCTGCACCGACTTGACTCGCCAGCCTTTGCTCACTGGCCACCATGCCGTGGCTGGAGACCACAGGTTGAAATATTTCGTAAGAATTGTCGTATTTTGAAATGGCGGAATTAACAACACCTTGGGCATGAAGGCTAGTGCCTGCAATAAACAAGACTGAAAGCAGCAAGGGGTTGTAAGATTTCGGAACTTGCATTGACACGACTCCAACGATTTAAAGGTATTCAATTGACCCATAGTACTCAGCTACACCATATTCAGCGTCCCTCAGGTCGCGCGTTCAATGCTTTGCGCGAGGTCCGGATTGAACGGCACTTCACCAAGCATGCCGAGGGTTCTGTTCTGATTTCGATGGGTGAAACCCGGGTGCTATGCACCGCCAGCGTACTCGAGAAAGTACCACCTTTTTTGAAAGGACAGGGTCAGGGCTGGGTGACCGCTGAGTACGGGATGTTGCCTCGTTCGACGCATACCCGTTCAGATCGGGAAGCGGCGAAAGGCAAACAATCTGGTCGCACGCAAGAGATTCAGCGATTGATCGGGCGAAGCTTGAGAGCGGTGATTGATATGAAGGCGTTGGGTGAGCGAACCATTCAGCTGGATTGTGACGTTTTGCAAGCCGACGGGGGCACCCGGTGCGCCAGTATCACGGGTGCCTGGATTGCGTTGTCCGACGCGATTGCTGGGTTGATTCATTCGGGCGCCATCCATCAATCCCCCCTGACGGATTCGGTGGCTGCCGTGTCAGTGGGCATGGTTCAGTCAAGAGCGGTACTGGATCTTGATTATCTCGAGGATTCTGCTTGCGATGCCGACGTCAACGTCGTCATGACGGGGGCAGGTCGTTTCGTCGAAATTCAGGGGACCGCTGAGGGTCAGACCTTTGACCGAACAGATCTGGATGCGTTGCTCGCCTTGGCCAGCGCCGGTATCGGCGAATTAACAGCCAAACAGCTTGAATCCTTGGCACGCAACCCCTGAAATTGAAATGACTTGTAACTTTTGGGCGGAGGCTGACAGCTAGTGCTGTCAGCTTGCCATATACTAGGCGTCTTGTTCGATTTTCCGCAAACGGATTTCCATGAAAAAGCTCGAAATGTCTTCTCGTCTAAAGCTCACGATTGGCCTGGTGGCCCTTGCAGGTATTGCAGGTTGTGCCTCTAAAAGTAGTAGTAGTGACTCGTCAAGTGTGTCGGCGTTTAGCCAATGGAGCGCCATTTCAGCGAGCAGCACCGTGTCAGCCACCGGCTTCACAGTACAAAAAACCTACGTCACGGATAGCAGCGGTAATTATCAAATTGTAGGTAGTGCGAATCAGTCGACCTCGAATAATGCGACATATACCAGTCTTTATGACGGTGCAGGCAATATTTACAATATCTATTTGGTGACCTCAAACGGTTTGAAATTTGGTTTTGATAAAGGCGTCGGCGATACGCTGACCAACTCAACGAACCTGGTGGGTAACTTTATCAATGCCACGAATGTGGCTGGTACAAACTCGGGGGTGTTTGCGAATGCACCTGCGAATGGCTGGGATTATCAATCTTTTGGCGTCTGGGTCACAGGCCAAGGCCTCGGGGCGGGCACGGTGGGGGCTGCGACCTATGGCAATCCGTTAACCTCGTTGCCCACAACGGGCACCGCGACCTTTACCGGTTTATCGAGTGCAGTGGCCATTACTGGCACCAACTCTGCGGGCTTTGCGACGGCGAATATGACGGCGTCGGTCGATTATGGCGCTCAGACCATTGCGCTCACAACCTCGAACACGACGCTCACCAATTCACTCGTAGCGCGCAATATCACCTCGACCACTTCGGCGCCCCAATTGAACTATAGCGGTGTGTTGGTCTTTACGGGCTCAGGCACCATGTTCAATGGCACGCTGACCACCAACTCGGGGATGTCCGGCACAGGGCAGGGGCAACTGTACGGCCCTAATGCGACAGAAATTGGCGGCACCTTTGCATTGACGGGTTCTGGCGTAACCTCTCTGACGGGCGCGTTTGGCGGCAAAAAGTAATGTTGAGTTGTTTTCGTCGTACATGGCTGCTATTGCTGGCAGCCATTTTTTATTCTGCTGCTGTCACGGCTCAAAGCCCGCTGATTAACCCGCCTGGCGTGATGCCTTTGCCACTGAAGCAGACGCCTGACGTTCAGGCTCGAGTGCAACAAGACTATCAAAAGCGCTTCGAACTCGGTATCTCGATGATGGATAAAGATATCGAGCAGTCGGTTGAAATTTTTCAGGCACTCTACAACGACACGAAAGCCGTTCGTGTCCAGCTCGAACTTGCACGAAGTCTCTTTATCGCAAGGCGCTTGGCCGATGCAAAAGAGCAGTTTATTCAGGTGCTGAATCAGCCTATTCCCATTGTCGTCAGAGATAAAGTCGAGTGGTACTTGAGCGAGATTCAGAAGCGTCAGACCTTGAAGTTTTACGTTGGCGCTTATCAAGATAGCAACCCCGGGCAAATTACCTCTGAGCGCACCTTCACGATCTTTGGTCAAACCCTGAACTATCAGCCGAGCGTGCCGACGGGTAGTCAATGGGCCATTAATTTGACGGCTGAAATTGAGCGTGAGATACCAGGTACTGATGGCTTGTTGGCCTCAGCAAGCTTGGTGACGTCGACATTTTCAGGGCCGACGTTCGATCGACAAATTGGGGATACCAGCATTGCGAAACGTTGGCTGGATGCCAATTACAAAGAAGTGCGGGTCGGCAACGAGTTTATGTTTTATGGCGGCAGCATGCTGTACGATGCGCCCTATGTGTCGACCAGAATGGTGTTCAATCAGCCTGACCAGAACTATTTCTCGTTCTCGGCAAAAGCGTCAGTGTTGAATTTTCCGAGCTATCTTTACTTGAACGGGACGCAACTGCAAGCACAAGTCGGCTACACCTACAATGTCTTTAGAAACTGGATCGTGAGCGCCGAGGCAGGGGTTGACCGTACCACCGCACAGACCGAAGCCTACAGTTCTTATGGCATGTTCGCTGGGCTAGGTTCGCAAATCGCTGAAGATTCGACCGGGTTGCAACTCAACCTGAAGGCCACACTGTCACGGCGTAACTATTGGGATACAGATCCGATTTGGGGCTTGAATCGCACAGATTCGCTGACGACGCTATCGGCAACCTTAACAAAACGCGATCTGTATATCTTTGGTCTCAGACCAGAGATTGGTTATGTGTATCAGCACAACAACTCGAATATTGATTTTTACAGTTACGACAAAGGGATTGTTGGGGTTTTTTTGAAAAACGTCTTTTGAGCTTGATGCCGGCGGGCTGTCTCACCCGCTCGGCGTCGTGGTCGGGCGTTAGGTTGAGAGTCTGACGAGCTGTTTACCAAAATTCTCACCGGCGAGCATGCCGATAAAGGCGGATGGCGCTTGTTCTAGCCCTTCTGCGATGGTTTCCCGAAACTTCAATTGACCGGCAATGACCAATTCGGTCAGTTTCTCGCGAATGCCAGGCCAGGTTTCCAGTTTGTCGGACACGATAAAGCCTTGAAACTTGATCCGGTTGATCAAGATGGATCTTAGCGCGCGGTTGGGGTATGGATCGTCGTTATATTCCGATACCGTCCCGCACAACGCAATTCTCGAGAAGGCGTTCATCTTAGACAGCAGCAGTTCAAAGATCGCGCCACCCACGTTTTCAAACAGGCAATCGATACCGGCAGGCAAAGCATCAGCCACATCCTGCGCAAAGGTCTTAGAGCGGTGATCCACGCATGCATCGAAGCCGAGCTCTTTCACCACATAGTCGCACTTAGCTTGTCCCCCCGCGATACCAACCACACGGCAGCCGGCAATTTTGGCCAGTTGCCCGACCACCGCGCCCACGGCACCAGAGGCGGCGTCAACCACGACGGTTTCACCTGGTTTTGGCTCACAGATATTCATCAGGCCAGTCCAGGCGGTAATACCTGGCATCCCTAAAATCCCGACGTAGGCTGAAGCAGGCACTTGTGTCACATCAATCTTCATCGCTTGATTTGCTTTGACGATGCCGTACAGCTGCCAGCCCGTGGCGGCCAACACGACATCGCCCACCTTGAATTTATCGGAAGTGGATTGTTCGACAACCCCAACGGTGCCGCCGACCATCGTGTCCCCCACATTGACCCCCTGCGCGTAAGACTTTGAGGGTGATATGCGTCCCCGCATGTAGGGATCCAACGATAACCATTGGTTGCGAATCAATACCTCGTTGTCTGCGAGAGCAGGCAGTTGCTCTTCTACGAGTTTGAAGTTGTCGGGCGTGACTTTACCTGCTGGATGGCTTGCTAAGACGAATTTCTTATTTTTGATGCCTGATGTCTGCATGATGGTGTCTGTTGAGTTGGTTGATAGGAGATCTGCTCAAACTGTAACGTATGAAATGACTGTTTTGGTTGAATATTATTTGAGTTGTTTTACTTGGCATTATTTGTCTTGTCTGTTTGTTATCGTACACGGTGACACGGGTGCTGCCTTCAGTTACATTCGAAACAGCCGGTTGCATCGAACGAAGCCAGCCCCTTCATCATCGTGCTTCACATTGAGTCATTGGAGACTTAAACATGGTCCAAGTAAACGTAAACGGTAAGCAGCACAGCGTCGACGCTGAAAGCGATATGCCGTTGTTGTGGGTGATTCGCGAATTGATCGGGCTGACTGGCACCAAATACGGGTGTGGCATCGCTCAGTGCGGGTCTTGTACCGTTTTGATTGATGGCGAGGCCGTAAGATCCTGTGCTTATCCGGTAAGCGCTGTCGGTACGCGCAAAGTGACGACGATTGAAGGGCTTGCGACTCAGGACAAACTGACCAAGCTTCAAGCCGCGTGGGTCGAACACCAAGTGCCGCAATGCGGCTATTGCCAATCGGGCATGCTGATGGCAGTCACTGACTTGCTGAACAAGAAACCCAATCCGACTGATGCTGATATTGATGCTGCCATCACCAACATCTGCCGCTGCGGCACGTTTCAACAAGTTCGTGCGGCAATCCATGCCGTGGCTAAGGCATAGGAGATACGACGATGAATGCACCTACAAAGATCAGCAATCTTTCACGCCGCAAGTTTGTCGTTGGGTCGACGCTGACGGGCGTTGGTTTAGCTGTGGGGATAACGTTGCCGCTCGATGCGGTTGCAGCTGCCCCAGGTTCAACGGGGGGCCCCGAGATTGGCGCGTGGGTCGTCATCAAGCCCGACGAGTCTGTGATTGTCAGAATTGTTCGCTCAGAGATGGGGCAGGGCACCTCAACGGGATTGGCACAGTTGGTGGCTGAAGAGCTTGAGTGCGATTGGGGCAAAGTTTCAATTGAATTTCCAACGCCTGGTGAAAGTCTCAAACGTAAGCGGATTTGGGGCGAGTTCTCGACCGGCGGTAGCCGGGGTATCCGTACCTCAGAGCAATATGTTCGCAAAGGTGGTGCAGCGGCACGCATGATGCTGATTGACGCTGCTGCAGCGCAATGGAAGGTGCCTGCTGCTGAGTGTTTCGCCGCCAAAGGGGTGATTACACACAAACCGACCGGTCGCAAGACAAGCTTTGGTAAGGTATCCGTGGCTGCTTCCAAGTTGCCTGTACCAACCGATATTGTGTTGAAAGACCCCAAAGATTGGACAATCATTGGCAAGCCAATGAATCGCCTTGACACGTTACGGGATAAGGTGACGGGTAAACAGGTGTACGGGATTGATTTGAAGTTTCCCGGGATGGTGGTTGCGACCATTAAAGAGTGCCCCGTCTTTGGCGGCAAACTCAAGTCGTTTGACGACAAAAAAGCAATGGCCATGAAAGGCGTCAAAAAAGTCATCAAGGTCGGCGAAACGGCCGTTGCTGTGGTCGCTGATACGTTTTGGCATGCAAAGTCTGCCATTGCAGAGGTACAGATCGAATGGGATCTTGGCCCCAATGCTTCGGTGTCAAGTGAGACCATCAAGGCAATGTTGCAAGAGGGTTTGACGGCTGAACAAGCGTTTGTGGGCAATCAGCGTGGTGACATTAAGGCAGCCCTGTCGGGGGCTGCCAAGAAGATTGAGGCCACCTACTCATATCCCCATTTGAATCACGCCACCATGGAGCCACAAAACGCTACCGCCATCTTTACCCCAGAGCGTTGCGAGGCGTGGGTGCCGACGCAGGATGGTGAGTCGTCACTCGCGGTGGTGATTGCCACCTCGGGCTTGGACGCAGAAAAATGCGAACTTCACAAGGTCAATCTGGGTGGCGGTTTTGGTCGTCGTGGCGCAACGCAGGATTACACCAAACAAGCGGTGTTGATTGCCAAACAGATGCCTGGTGTTCATGTCAAATTGATCTGGACGCGCGAAGAGGACATGACCCAGGGCCGCTATCATCCGATCATGATGTCTAAGCTCACCGCCAGTTTTGATGACAAAAATAATATGACTGGCATGCATATGCGCTTGTCGGGTCAGTCAATTCTTGCCTCGCTCAGACCAGCCGTCATTGAGCAACAAAAAGGCCGTGATCCGATTGCCTTTCAAGGGGTATTTGATGGGGGCGAGCACGGATTCAGCTACACCTTCCCCAATCTTTTAATTGACCATGCCATGCGTAACCCGCATGTGCCGCCCGGCTTCTGGCGTGGGGTGAACGTCAACCAGAACGCCATTTTCATGGAATGTTTCATGGATGAAATGGCCGAAGCGGCGGGGATGGATCCGGTTGAGTTCCGGCGCAAACACATGGCTGACTTCCCCCGTAACTTGGCAGCATTGAATGCCGTGGTCGAACGCATCGAATGGTCAAAGCCAGCCCCGACAGGGATTTATCGCGGGGTGGCGCAGATGACAGCCTATGGCAGCATGGTGGCTGCCGCTTGCGAGATTTCGGTTGAAGATGGCACGAAAATCAAAGTGCACCGTATTGTCGCTGCCACGGATTGCAGCTATGCAGTCAATCCCGCCCAAATTGAACGCCAAGTGGCGGGCTCTTTTGTCTACGGCCTATCAGCCTTGTTCTTGCAAGAATGCACGGTGAAAAACGGTGCGATTGAGCAAAAGAACTTTGATACCTATGACTCGATGCGTATTGCGCAAATGCCCAAAGTCGAAGCCATTATTCTGCAAGGAGGAGGCAAGGAGTGGGGAGGGGTGGGTGAACCAACAATTTGCGTGGCCGCCCCCGCGGTCTTGAATGCTTACTACGCGGCAACGGGTAAGCGTATCCGTACCATGCCGCTTAAAAATAGCGGCATCACGATGGTATGACCATGCAAAGGTATTGTCTGATCCTGGCAGCAGGTCTGCTGCTGGGGCAGACAGCACCTTTAACGGCAGAGGTAACACCCCGACAATCCGTTGACCGACGCTTACCGGTGGTGGATACTCAGTCCGTGATGCCTGGGTACGAGATCGACAAACCGCTGACTGACCAGCCAGGTGTCCCGAGCAAGGGACGCAGCCTTGTTTTAGGGCGCCAGACTGGCTTGTGTTTGCTGTGCCATCAAGGGCCTTTCCCTGAAGCGCCTTTTCAAGGTGGTTTGGCCCCCGATCTCGGACAAAGTGCGGCACGTCTAACCGCGGGGCAGTTGAGAGCGCATTTGGTTGAACCGCAGCGATTTAATCCCGCGACCGTGATGCCAAGCTACCTTCAGTCTGAGGGTTTGACCAACGTGGCACCGCAGTATCGAGGCCAATCGATTTTGGTTGCGCAAGATATCGAAGATATTGTTGCCTTTTTATTGACGCTTAAACCATGAATAGTCGACGCCGTTTTATTTGCTGGTCATTGTGGCTAGGGGTTTTGCCCTTCGCCCGAGTTAACGCCTCTGTGGAAGATGCACAACAGGCGATTGAAAGCATCGTAGGTAAGGCATTCGTGAAATCCAGCCGCGTCAAACTGGATATCCCGCCTTTGGTAGAGAATGGCAATCTAGTGCCGCTGACGGTGTCAGTCGAGAGCCCGATGACTGCCGATGATTATGTCAAAGCGATTCACATCATCGCTCAAGGCAACCCGTTGGCCAACATCATTAGTTTTTATTTGACCGCCCGTGCTGGCCGTGCAGTTGTTCAAAGCCGCGTGCGTTTGTCGAATTCTCAGCAGGTGGTGGCCATCGCTGAAATGAGCGACGGCTCTTTTCATCAAGGCGTTGCCAGCACCTTTGTGACGCTGTCAGCGTGTACGGAGGTCTGATGAGCAAAACGTCGAGAGCGCTGGTGACGATGCCCAGCCGTGCAAAAAAAGGCGACATTATCGATATCAAAGCCATTGTTCAACACGACATGGAGAGTGGTTTTCGTCGCAATGAACAAGGTGAGATTGTCCCCAGAGATATCCTCAGAAGTTTCTTGTGCCACTATAACGGCGTCGAAGTGTTTCGAGCTGATTTTCATCCGGGCACCGGTGCGAATCCCATGCTTATCTTTTCTACTGTGGCGACTGAGACAGGCTCGCTTGAATTCAAGTGGTCTGGCGACAATGATTACCTGACGACGACAACGGCGCAATTGACGGTGACATGATGCCTCTGGCAATTCGTTCGATGGTTGGGTTGTGTCTGTTCGGGCTGGTTTGTTTATTGCCGCTAGCGGTGGGTGCGTCGCACGAGAAAGAGACTCGTCAGTCCTCGTATGAGTTAATGGCCCCAGAGAACAAAGCCATGCAAGACCATCCTGACTTGAATCCTGCTGCCTTCTGGCTGTTGGATGGACAAGCCCTGTGGACCGAGCAACACGGCTCAAAAAAGCAATCCTGTGCGTCCTGCCACGGCGATGCCGTTACCTCCATGAGGGGGGTTGCCGCGCGGTTTCCCAAACTGCAACGTGGTCAGTTAACGACCCTGGAAGAGCAAATCAATGCCTGCAGAACGAAGCGCTTAGCTTTACCGTCTGTTGACCATGAGAGTAAAACCTCGCTAGCGTTGACAAGTTATGTTGCTGCGCAATCGAAGGGGTTGGCGATTCAAAGCGCGGTTGCCCCCGCTGTGATGAGACAGATTGAGGCTGGCCGCACGCTCTTTGAACAACGGATGGGTCAACTTAACTTGTCTTGCGCCCAGTGTCACGATCAGCGAGCAGGCTTGAAATTAGGGGGAAGTACGATTCCTCAAGCCCACCCAACCGGATATCCCATCTATCGTCTTGAATGGCAGTCTGTGGGATCGTTGGAGCGGCGTCTGCGCAACTGTATGATCGGGGTCAGGGCCACGCCTTTTGCCTTTGATTCGACTGAAATTAAACAACTCGAAATCTTTTTGATGTGGCGCGCACGAGGGATGGTGATTGAAACCCCGGGTGTGCGGCCCTGACTGTACTGTTGAACCTGATCTTTATTGAACAAGGTGCGTAATGAATGCTTCAAAAAAGCTGGTTCTGGTCACGTTGATGCTGGGTTCGGGCGCAGTGAGCACGGCGCTTTGGGCGCAAACCAGCCCAGAACAGCTCAACCAGCGTCTACTTGCAGCAAGTTGCGCGAACTGTCACGGAACTGACGGCAAATCAGTTCAACCTTCGACCATGCGCTCGCTGCACGAGCAAACCGCTGACGACTTACTGTCACAATTACTCGCCTACCGTCATGGCACCCTAACCGGCACGATCATGCCGCAGCTGGTAAGAGGTTATAGCGATGAGCAACTTAAATCGATTGCACAGTATTTCGGAAAAAAATAAGAGATTCAGATGCAAAGACGTCATTTTTTGAATGCCTCTGCGGCCTCACTCGGGTCGGCCTTGTCGTTGGCGTCTTTTGGGGCGTCGGGGCAAGCGCGTGCCGCAGGGTTGACCCGGGCCGAGGTCGTGGTGATTGGTGGGGGTTACGGTGGGGCAACCGCCGCCAAATACTTGCGTCTTTTCTCAAACCACAACGTGCGAGTCACGTTGATTGAACCCGATGATCAGTTTGTGTCTTGCCCGCTCTCTAATTTGGTTGTCGGTGGCTCCCGGTCGCTGGCCGAGCTGACGAGATCCTATGATGAGCTATCGAAACGTCATGACGTAAAGCGAATCAAAGATCGTGCGTCAGTCATCGATCCGGTCAAGAAGACCATCACCCTCGGCTCTGGCAGCGTGCTTCGGTACGACAAATTGGTGCTGTCGCCAGGGGTTTCGATGATATGGGATAGCATTCAAGGGCTCGCGCAGGCCAATGCTGCCGGCATCACGCTACAAGCGTGGAAGGCTGGGCCAGACACCCATCGTTTACACAAACAGATCTCAGCGATGCGCGATGGAGGCGTCTTCGCGCTGAGTATCCCCGAAGCACCTTACCGCTGTCCACCTGGCCCATATGAGCGGGTCTGTCAGGTCGCTTCATATCTCAAGCAACATAAGCCAAAATCCAAGCTGGTGGTGCTCGATGCGAATCAGGATATTGTTTCAAAAGGGGCCTTGTTCAAAAAGGCTTGGTCTGAGCTGTATCCAGGCATGATTGACTATATGCCCTTGCACAATGTGATGGCAGTCGATGCAAAAACCAAAACGTTAAAGTTTGATATTCAGGAGGATGTCACTGCGGATGTCCTCAACATCTTGCCCAATATGCGAGCCGGCGAGATCGCCGTTCAAACGGGGCTGGCCAATGTGAACAAGCGCTGGGTGGGGGTCGATTTTCTGAGTTTTGAATCAACGGTCGCCAAAGATATTCATGTCATTGGTGATGCGACGCAAAACGCCCAGTTGATGCCCAAATCGGGGCACATGGCCAACCAGCATGCCAAGGTTGCTGCGGCTGCGATCGTGGCTGAGTTAAATGACTGGCCTGTTGCGCCCAGCCCCCTGATGACTAACACCTGCTACAGCTTTGTTGACCCCACGCGCGTGGTACACGTGGCGAGTGTCCATGCGTATGATGCCAAGGATAAGACGTTTAAAGTGGTGCCAGGGTCGGGCGGGTTATCACCAGAACCTACGGTCTTAGAGGCTACCTACGCTTGGTCGTGGGCGAGAAACATCTGGGCGGATATGCTGGTATGACGTTGCTCAGCCAATTAACAAGTGCCCCATCTGAGCTTGATTTGCTGTGACCCATACGCGATCGATCAGGTTTTTGACTTCTGCTTCAGTCGCTGCCCCCAAGTAGGTGCCCAAGCGCATCGCCTTTTGTTCAATTTCTCCGCGTGAAAGTGTGTTGCCTGGATCGCCCTTGGGTTCATCGACCCGGCCTGTCAAGATGCGCCCGTCGTTCGTGGTTACCGTCACTTTGCCAATCCATCGGGCAGGGTAGGCCGCATCCACTTCTTCATCTAAGACCATCACCACGCGATCCCGAAAGCTGGCCACCGCCTGGTCTTTTAAGCCGCTGTCAAAATTGGCCAAATCTGCTGAGTTGCGTAAAGCAATCAACGCTAACACGGTGCCCATTGAGAACTTCGACTGATGCACGGTTTGGGGATCCGTGACAGGCCCCAACACGTCGATAGCACCTTGATGTACGTGGGTGACGACGTGGGTGATGTCCTGCGCCGTTAACCCGTGCGTGCGCATCGTGTGTTGCAAGGCATCTGCCGCGGGGTGTGTGTGGCGACAAGAGGCGTGGAATTTGAATGAGGTTTCTGCCAGCGCCCAGCGTTCACCCAGCCGATCGGTGATTTTGCTTGGATCAGCATCGGAGGACATACCGGCTGCCATGCCTTGCAGGCCTTCAAGGATGCGACGTGCCCCGGTGAAACCATCTGCTGCAAGGTACGCGGCAGTCAAACCGCTGGCCGCTGCGTGAGCGGTATGCAGTTGCTTTGAATCAGCTGCGTCGCGCAGAAACTCCCATAGACCGGCGGCCTGAGTCCCCGCCGAGCCAATGGCATGAAGCATTTGTTCAGCGTTCAATTTTAATAAACGACCGACGGCGACGGCGGCGGCGACGGTGCCTGCCGTACCGGTGGTGTGAAAAATCTTGTAGTGCGATCGGCCCAAAAACTCACCGATGCGAATGCCCGCCTCATAACCTGCGACTGAAGCGGTAATAAATTCTTCACCCGATGCCCCGATTGCCTGAGCCACCGCTAAGGCGGGCGGAAACACCACGGCTGCAGGATGAAACACCGAACCATTGTGAACATCATCCTGCTCGACCACGTGTGCTGAAGCGGCATTAGCCATCGCAGCAAAAAGCGGTGATGTCAGGCGGCGATTGACGAAGTCTTCTGACTGACCTTGCTGTGGCCCCATCATTGAGCCGAATTTGCCCACTGATTTCACCGCACGAGCAGTGGATCCCGCCAGGATAGAGGCCATCGTGTCGAGAAAAAGATCCTCGCAGCGACGAACGACAGGCACTGGGATGTCCTTGAATTCCAACCCAGACACAAAACGGGCGAGCTCGGCGCTGGGGTGCAAAACCGTAGCTGCTAGGGGTGAACGAACTGGTGTCATGACAATCCTTTACACAAAATGATTAGAACGAGCGAGGCAAACCAAGAACGTGTTCGGCCACGTAGGACAAAATGAGATTGGTCGAGATCGGGGCGACTTGATACAGACGCGTCTCGCGGAACTTGCGCTCGACGTCGTATTCGCAGGCAAAACCGAAGCCACCGTGAAATTGCAGGCAAGCGTTGGCGGCTTCCCATGAGGCATCCGCTGCAAGCAGTTTCGCCATATTGGCTTCGGTGCCGCAGGGTAACTGTGCATCAAACAAGCGACAGGCCTCATAACGCATCAGACTCGCGGCTTCGACGTTAATGTGAGCCCGCGCGATCGGGAATTGAACCCCTTGGTTTTGCCCGATCGGGCGACCAAACACGATACGGTCTTTGACATACTGGGACACTCGATCGATAAACCAATAGCCATCCCCGATACATTCGGCAGCAATCAAGGCGCGCTCAGCATTTAACCCGTCGAGAATATATTTGAAGCCTTTGCCTTCCTCGCCAATCAAATTCTCGGCGGGGATTTCGAGGTTGTCAAAAAAGAGCTCATTGGTCTCATGGTTGACCATGTTCAAAATCGGTTTGACGGTTAAGCCGTGGCCAATCGCATCATGCAAATTCACGATAAAAATCGACATACCTTCAGATTTCTTGGTGACTTGGTCTAACGGCGTGGTTCTTGCCAAGAGAATCATCAGATCCGAATGTTGGATACGCGAAATCCAGACCTTTTGCCCGTTAATCACGTAGCGATCGCCTTTTTTTACCGCAGTCGTCTTGATCTTGGTGGTGTCAGTACCCGTGGTCGGCTCGGTCACCCCCATCGACTGCAGGCGTAGTTCACCAGTGGCAATTTTGGGCAGGTAAAGATCTTTTTGCGCTTTCGAACCGTGTCGAAGCAAAGTACCCATGTTGTACATCTGACCGTGGCAAGCCCCTGAGTTACCACCGCAACGGTTAATTTCCTCCATGATCACCGACGCTTCGGTCAGGCTCAACCCAGAGCCGCCGTATTCTTGGGGGATCAAGGCGGCCATCCAGCCAGCCTCCGTCAGCGCGTTGACGAACGCCTCTGGGTAGACACGGGCTTCGTCAATTTTACGAAAGTACTCGTCGGGAAACTGTTTGCATAAATCGCGGATAGCATCCCGGATTTCGGTGTATTGCGCTGCGTGAGAACTCATGGTGGCTTATGATGGGGTTTTAGATGCCTGTAATGTGCCTGATCGGCCAATAAATGCCAATTGGCGATTCGTTAACCCCGGGTTTTCAGTTAACAAACAAACTATTTGTGTCTCATGGCAAACCATTTCGACTTGACCGATTTACAGTTGATCGTAAACATCGGTGATGCCAGCAGCTTGACCAGAGGGGCAGAGAAGTCGCACCTGTCTTTACCAGCCGCCAGCAACCGTGTGAAAAATCTCGAAGAACACTTCGGGACGCGACTCTTTCATCGCAACAGCCAAGGCGTGACGCTGACGCCGTCGGGCGATGCCTTTTTGCGCCATGCCAAGCAAGTGCTCAGGCAGATTGAACATCTCAGGGGGGATATTCACGAATATTCTCGTGGGATCAAAGGTCAAATTCGGATGTTGGCGAACACCACCGCCATGACTGAGTCTATGCCGGCTGTCTTAAGTCGCTATCTGGCTTCTCATCCCGACGTGACCGTCGAATTGCGTGAAAGACTGAGCTACCTGATTGTGAAAGCAGTCGCAGAAGGGGCTGCTGATATTGGCATCGTGGCTGGTCGACCCGCTGGGTTCGAACTCGAGTTCATTCCTTACCGGGAAGACAAGCTGGTGCTTGTCACCCCCAAGATGCACGCATTGGCAGCCGCCAAAAGCGTTGCCTTTGCTGATACGCTGGGTCATGATTATGTTGGCTTGTCCGAATGGAGCGCCATCCACGCGTTTCTGATCCAGAACGCTGACAGGCTGGGGCATCTGTTTCGCTTCAGGGTTGAGGTCAGCAATTTTGAAACGGTGTGTCGCATGATCGAAGCTGGCGTTGGTATTGGGGTCGTGCCTGATCGTGTTGCTCGTCGTTACGTTAAAAATCTGAATATTCAGATTGTGCAGTTGTCTGATGACTGGGCTCAAAGAAATCTGCATATCTGCGTGCGCAACATGGCAGAGCTACCTGGCTTCACGCGTGACTTTGTCACGATGTTGATCGATGACGCAAAAGCGAGTTGAAGATGGCTCAGTTGACCAAGGTGGTACTTGCCTCAAATAATGCGGGCAAATTAAAAGAGTTTTCTCAACTGTTTGCTCCTTTGGGGATTGAACTTTTCGCGCAACGTGCACTGGGTATTGCCGAGGTAGCAGAGCCTCATCCAACCTTCATTGAAAACGCGTTGACAAAAGCTCGGCATGCGAGCGCTGCAAGCGGGTTACCGGCGCTGGCTGATGATTCAGGCATTTGCGTGCATGCGCTCGATGGCGCACCTGGGGTTCATTCCGCGCGATATGCTGAGCATGAGCATGGGCAAAAATCTGATCAGGCAAACAATCAAAAACTGATTCGCGCGTTAGCAGCCAAAGCCCAAGCAGGTCAAGCTGTTGATCGTGGGGCACATTATGTTGCCGTGTTGGTGCTGGTGCGCCGCGCCGATGATCCACAACCGTTGATTGCAGAGGCCAACTGGTCGGGCGTGATTGTTGATGAGCCTCGCGGAGACCACGGGTTTGGATACGATCCTCATTTTTGGATCCCTGAGCAACAGATGACGGTCGCACAGTTACCCCCGGCGTTGAAGAATCAACTGAGTCATCGCGGGCAGGCGTTTCGAGCATTGCTCGCCCAATTAACGTCACCCGCGTTTGTGTGACTGAATGAGCAGCGACAAGCCTGTCCGACGCGTTATTCCTATTGCGCACGCCGCCTCGCTCACCCAGCCAAGCATTGCTGATCGGGCAAAACGGGGGGCATTGCTTGATTCGCTTCCCCCCTTGTCACTGTATATTCATGTGCCTTGGTGTGTGCGTAAGTGCCCCTACTGCGATTTCAACTCGCATGAACAAAACGGCGACATCCCCGAAGCCGAATACTTGGCCGCGCTCGCCGCAGATCTCGAACAGACTTTGCCGCTGATCTGGGGGCGACAAATTCATACGGTCTTTATCGGCGGGGGTACGCCAAGTCTATTGTCTGTCCAAGCCGTCGATACCTTATTGGCCATGCTTCGCAGTCACTTGAGCCTTTGGCCCGATGCCGAAATAACGCTTGAGGCGAATCCCGGCGCGATTGATGTCAATCGCTTCAAAGACTACGCGGTGAGCGGTATTAATCGAGTATCGATAGGCATACAGTCGTTTAACAATCTGCATTTAAAATCTCTGGGCAGGGCGCACGACGCTCAAGCCGCTCATCGTGCGATCGAGTCGGCCATGACGTATTTTGATCGGGTCAATCTTGATTTGATGTTTGGCTTGCCGGGTCAGACGATCGAATCATCTGCGGATGACGCGCGACAGGCAATCGCCTACGGGACTGAGCATCTCTCGATGTATCAATTAACGATCGAACCCAACACGGTCTTCGCAAAATATCCTCCCAGCACACCTGATGATGATGTGTTGGTTGAGATGGAGATGGCGTTAGAAGCATTAGCCATCGAGGCAGGGCTCGAGCGTTACGAAGTTTCAGCATTCGCCAAGCCAGCGGCACGCGCACGACACAACGTCAATTACTGGGAGTTCGGTGACTATATTGGAATTGGTCCCGGCGCCCACGGCAAATTGTCTTTTCCGGATCGCATTGAGCGTTTTGCCAAATTGCGTCAACCCGATTCTTGGATGAGGCAAGCCATCTTGCGTGACGGAAGTCACATCGCCGAGCAGCGGCGCTTGGGTCTGGATGAACTTCCGTTTGAATTTATGCTCAATGCCTTGAGGTTAAAACAAGGGGTCGATATCACGCTGTACACTGAGCGCACCGGTCAGCAGCTAGACGGTATTCGGGATAAATTGACACTTGCAATGGATAAGGGTTTACTTAGTACACAGCCTCATCGATTGCAAGCAACAGCACTGGGTTGGAGATTTTTGAATGATCTTCAGTCGCTGTTCTTATAGATGCTCGGTTTTGGGGCATGAAGGTCTTTTTGTTGCACTAGAATGATGCGTGTTGTTGTTCGGTTTTGGGGCATGGTGGGGCAGATGAGGTGGCATAAAAATTGCTTACAATCTTTCCAGCATTGTCCGAACCTTTAGCAGCTTTGGATAGCTGACAATTACTTAAATCTCTTTCACTCCGGAGTCCACTCAACCATGAGCACCCCTCAAGACGTTATGAAAATGATTGCCGAAAACGAGGTCAAGTTTGTTGACTTTCGGTTTACGGACACCCTTGGCAAAGAACAGCATATTTCTGTCCCAGTCAGCCAAATCGACGAAGGCAAGCTGAGCGAAGGCCAGGCATTTGATGGCTCATCGATTATGGGCTGGAAAGGCATTGAAGCGTCAGACATGATGCTGATGCCCGACATGGACAGTGCCAAGCTGGATCCTTTTCGTGAAGAGTCAACCATTCTTTTAACGTGCGATGTGATCGAGCCGTCAGATGGCAAAGGTTACGACCGCGATCCACGTTCGCTAGCCAAACGTGCTGAGGCTTACTTGAAAGCAAGTGGTTTAGGCGATACGGCTTTCTTTGGCCCAGAGCCAGAGTTTTTCGTGTTTGACGGCGTCACCTGGGATGTCAGCATGTCCGGTTGCTTTGTCAAAATCAAATCCGAAGAAGCTGCCTGGTCTACAGGCATTGAGTACGAAGGTGGCAATCTGGCCCATCGTCCACGCGTCAAGGGCGGTTACTTCCCAGTGCCTCCTGTCGATTCTTTCCAAGACATGCGCTCCGAGATGTCAATTATTCTCGAAGAGTTGGGCATCCCTGTTGAAGTGCATCATCACGAAGTCGCTGGCCCAGGCCAGATGGAAATCGGTACCCGTTTCAACACACTCGTCAAGCGCGCCGACTGGAACCAAACTCTAAAGTATGTGGTTCACAATGTGGCCCACGCCTATGGCAAAACCGCGACGTTTATGCCTAAGCCAGTTGTCGGTGACAATGGTTCGGGGATGCACGTTCACCAGTCCATCTGGAAAGACGGGCAAAACCTGTTTGCGGGTGATAAATACGCTGGTTTGTCAGATTTTGCGTTGTATTACATTGGCGGCATCATCAAGCACGCGCGCGCGTTGAACGCGATCACCAATCCAGGGACTAACTCTTACAAGCGCCTGGTTCCTCACTTCGAGGCACCCGTCAAACTGGCTTACTCCTTCCGTAACCGTTCAGCGTCGATCCGTATTCCTAACGTGCCCAATCCGAAAGCACGTCGTATCGAGACACGCTTCCCAGATCCACTGGCGAATCCCTATCTCGCATTCTCGGCTTTGATGATGGCAGGTCTGGACGGCGTTCAGAACAAGATTCATCCTGGCGATCCAGCAGACAAAAATCTGTACGACTTGCCACCAGAAGAAGACGCGAAGATCCCAACCGTTTGCAGCTCGCTTGAGCAAGCACTCGAAGAGTTGGATAAAGATCGCGAGTTCTTGACCCGCGGTGGTGTGTTCAGCGATTCGATGCTTGATGCATACGTTGAGTTGAAGATGCAAGAAGTCCAGCGCATGCGCGTTACAACGCATCCCGCTGAATTTGATATGTATTACAGCCTGTAATTTTTTAATAGCTGACTAAAACTTGGGGTCGGGCTACCCGGCCCGACTCCCATGATTTCTGTACAAGCTTTCGAACTTCTCGCCACAACCGTGCTTCTCCTCAATGAAGGGGGTGAAGTGGTTGCTGCAAATTCGGCCTCCGAGGATATGTTCGGCAGGTCAAGGCGGCATGTCATCGGGCAGCCCGCTTTTTTTCTTTTTGACCAAGACAGCGCGCTCGAACACTCCATTACCCAGGCCTGTGCAGGGTTGGTGCCCGATTGCAGGCAATTTGCAGCCGTGCGGCGCGGATCCGAGACCATTGAAGTTGCCGTTACGTCGCTGGCATTAGTGAATCAGCCTTGGGCGGCGCTCATCGAAGTCAAAGACGTCGAACAAAGACTGCTGGTTGATCGATCGATGCGGATTGGTGATGAGATTGAGACCCAGCATGAGTTATTAAGAAATCTGGCGCATGAAGTCAAAAATCCTCTAGGCGGTTTGAGAGGGGCTGCTCAATTGCTCGAGGCCGAACTGCCTGATCCAGCACTGACCGAATACACCAGAGTCATTATTTCTGAAGCTGACCGGCTGCAGGCGCTTGTTGACAGGATCGCCGCCCCTCAGCGTATGCCGGTCCAACGGCAATTGATCAACATCCACGAAATTTGTGAACGAGTGTGTGCCTTGGTACGCGCCGAGTTTCGAGACGTGGCCATCCAGCGAGACTATGATGCGTCGATGCCTGAGCTTAATGCCGACCCGGCCCGATTAATGCAGGCGCTGCTGAACGTCGTGAGAAATGCAGCGCAGATTCTGGCCCAGTCACCCGCCATTGGGTCTGCGCATATTACGATCCGCACGCGTATCGCTCGGCAAGTGCTCTTGCGACATAAGCAGCATCGGATGGCAGCGGTGGTGACCGTGATTGACAACGGGCCTGGCGTACCTGACGAACTGCATGACCGTATCTTTCATCCCCTAGTGACTGGACGAATAGGTGGGACGGGACTTGGCCTGAGTCTTGCTCAAGACTTTATGCAGCAGCACGGTGGGGTGATTGAATTTGATTCGAAACCTGGACACACCGAGTTTCGATTGTTATTACCCTTGGAGTCATGATGAGACCAGTCTGGATCGTGGACGATGATCAAGCCATCCGTTGGGTGCTTGAAAAAGCGCTGGCCAAAGCAGGTGCCATTACCCGAAGTTTTTCAAATGCCAAGGATGTGTCATACGCATTAAAAGAAGAAATCCCTGCGGCGTTAGTGTCTGATATCAGAATGCCCGGGATGGATGGGTTGACACTCTTAAAGGAAATCAAAGAGAAATATCCCACATTGCCGGTCATTATCATGACGGCGTTTAGTGATTTGAATAGCACCGTTGCCGCCTTTCAAGGCGGGGCATTCGATTATCTGGCTAAGCCATTTGATATCAACGATGCGGTCAATTTGATCAAACGTGCCGTCAATGAATCTGGCGAACCCGCAGACGAGGCCTCTGAGGTCGTCGAGGCTGGCAAGGCCAGCGATAAAGGGATGTTGACGCAATCGGCGTCCGTGTCGATGCAAGAGGTATTTCGCGCGATTGGTCGGCTGGCACAGTCTAACGTGACGGTCTTGATCACCGGCGAATCCGGCACGGGCAAAGAATTGGTTGCTCGCGCACTTCACAACCATGGGGTTCGTTCTAAAGGCCCCTTTGTCGCGTTAAATACAGCGGCTATCCCTCGTGATTTGCTTGAAGCAGAGCTGTTTGGTCATGAACGGGGTGCATTTACCGGGGCGAATACGCTCAGGCGAGGGCGGTTTGAAGAGGCTGCTGGTGGCACTTTATTTCTCGACGAAATCGGTGATATGCCCTTTGAATTGCAAACGAGATTGTTGCGAGTGTTGTCTGACGGTACATTTTACCGGGTCGGGGGAGCACAACCGGTAAAAGTCGACGTCCGCATTGTTGCAGCGACGCACCAGCCGCTTGAAGAGCGAGTATTACAAGGACGGTTTAGAGAGGATTTGTTTCACCGATTAAATGTCATTCGCTTACGCTTACCCCCTTTGCGTGAACGGATTGAGGATATCGGTGAGTTAGCCAAGCATTTTCTGGGTGTCAGCGCACGCGCCCTGGGTGTGGCACCCAAGCGCTTGTCAGAGGCTGCCATGAAAGCTTTGTCGGGTTTTGATTACCCCGGTAACGTCCGTCAGTTAGAAAACTTCTGCCATTGGTTAACGGTGATGGCCCCCGGTCAAATGATCGAGGCCGACGACTTACCACCAGAAATTCGCGTGGCTGGATTATCAAGTGGCCAGGGGATCTCTACAGCGACGGTAGCAACCAGCAAGCTGACTTGGCAGGAGCTGTTAGCGATTGATGCAACCCAACGGCTCTCTGTGTCTGAGACTGAGGTTTGGTCAACACTGTCCGACCAGTTTGAGCGTACGTTGTTGCAGTCTGCCCTGGAGGTCTGTCGTGGTCGACGGGTAGAGGCAGCGTCGCGGTTGGGGATGGGGCGCAATACCATCACCCGTAAATTGAGAGAACTTGGCATGGATCCTCAAGGCGATCTGGCAGATACGACCTCGTGATCTTGATGGGTTTTAAAAATGGCTATTGAAAGGTAAAATTCAATAGCCATCTTTTTATCTCAAGGATTTACCATGACCAAGACCGTCGTTCACACCGCTTCTGCACCTGCAGCAGTTGGCCCCTACTCACAAGCCATCATGGCGCCCGCGGGCAAGACGGTATATCTATCGGGTCAGATTGGTTTGGTTCCCGCGACAGGCGAGATGATTTCCGACCGTTTTGAGGATCAGGTCAAACAGAGTTTCGCCAATATGACGGCAGTCATCGAAGCGGCAGGTGGCTCACTGGCTCATATTGTCAAACTGACCTTGTTTTTAACGGATTTGAGCCAGTTCGGCATTGCCAACGCCATCATGGCCGAATCACTGCCACAGCCGTATCCGGCGCGTTCGACCGTCGGGGTTGCCAGTTTGCCTAAAGGTGCTCAGTTTGAAATCGAAGCTGTGATTGTCATCTAAGCTGTGATTGTCATCTAAGCGCAGAGGTCTGCTGTCGTGGTCAGCCAATCAGCCCCATCATCCAAAAAGGTGGACACGGGTGGTATATCGCTGACGGCGCAGAAGTTTGAAAAACTCGGGTTGAAGTCGCCCGAAGATTTCGTCATGCATTTGCCCATTCGCTACGAGGATGAAACCAAAATTTTGTCGATCGACGAGTTACGGCCAAACATGAGCGCTCAAATCGAAGCGACAGTTATCCGTGCTGACATCATGTATAAGCCCAGGCGGCAGTTGACAGCTGTCGTCGAAGATGACACCGGCACGCTTCAATTGCGATGGCTGACCTTCTACCCCAGTCAGCAACAGCAAATGCAAAGCGGCAAACGCTGGCGCATACGTGGTGAGGTCCGAGCGGGCTTTCATGGCTTAGAGATCATTCATCCTCGCTTGACCGTTGTTGGCAGCCCGCTATCTGCCGTTCTTACGCCAGTTTATCCAGCCACCGAAGGCCTGACCCAACCCACGATACGCAAGGCGATCACACAGGCGTTGGCTAAAGTGACGGTTGGTGACACGTTACCTGAGTCGTTGGTGGCTAGCTTGCATTTGATGCCCTTTGCTCAGGCAATCAGAGTGCTACATTCGCCAAGCCCGACTGACGATGAACAGGCGTTGCTTGAGCATACACATCCCGCCTGGATGCGGGTCAAGTTTGATGAGTTATTAGCGCAACAGTTATCTTTAGCCGCGGCACGGGATGCAAGGCGCAGTAAACGTGCCCCGTCGCTGCCGCCAAGACCTGACCGTGTCGAATCGTTGACAGAGCGATTGAGACAAGCGTTGCCGTTCGAACTCACGGCCTCGCAACACCAGGTGATCGCTGAGATTTCAGCCGATCTCGGTAAACGCTATCCGATGTATCGCCTGCTTCAAGGCGATGTCGGCAGCGGTAAAACGATTGTTGCGCTCATGGCTGCGTTGCAAGCGATTGAACATGGGGTGCAAGTGGCTGTCATGGCACCCACTGAGATTTTAGCCGAGCAACACTTTCAAAAAATGAAAGTCTGGTGCGAACCCTTGGGCGTTTCGATCTGCTGGTTGACGGGTAGTTTGACGCCTAAAGCAAAACGAGAAGCAACCCGTCAAATCAAAGCGGGCGAGGCAAGTTTGATTGTCGGTACACAGGCCTTGATTCAGGATACGGTTGAATTCCAGAACTTGGGGTTGGCCATTGTTGACGAACAACATCGGTTTGGGGTGAATCAGCGTTTGATGCTGTCGCGCAAGGGTGAGGGGCAGGGTGGTGATCAACCTGATCAGGTGCCACATCAGTTAGCCATGAGCGCGACGCCGATACCTCGAACGCTCGCGATGACGTTTTTTGCCGACCTCGAAGTGTCATCCATTATCGGCCTGCCGCCAGGGCGAAGCCCGATTGTGACTAAGTTGTTATCGAGCCGTCGGCGCGACGAAGTGATCCAACATATCGCGCGCGCAGCAGTGAACGGCCAGCAGACTTACTGGGTCTGTCCGTTGATAGAAGAGAGCGAAACGCTTGAGCTTGAAACGGCAGTCGATACGCACGCGACGTTGACAGCGGCACTGACAGGCATCACCGTTGGGTTGGTGCACGGTCGCTTAACGCCCGCCGAGAAAGCAGCCACGATGCAAGCGTTTCGTGATGGTGCGATACAAGTACTGGTTGCCACCACCGTGATCGAGGTTGGGGTAGATGTACCCACAGCGTCACTGATGGTGATCGAACACGCCGAGCGTTTTGGTCTAGCACAGTTGCACCAGTTGCGTGGCCGTGTGGGCCGGGGGCAAAGCCAGTCAGTCTGTGTCTTGCTGTATCAGACTCCTCTGTCTCAGGTGGCACGCTCAAGGTTACGCGCCATGTTTGAGACGCAAGACGGTTTCGATATCGCACAACGAGATCTGGATTTGCGAGGGCCTGGCGAGTTGTTGGGGGCCCGGCAATCTGGCGTCGCCCTGTTGAGATTCGCTGATCTAGCCGAAGATGGTGAATTAGTGACAACGGCGCGTCAGGTGGCGCAAACGCTCAGAAAAACCTCGCCGCACATTGTCGAGCAACATCTGAATCGTTGGATGCGTGGTCGTGAAGATTTTTTACGTAGCTAGTTTGGTAAGTAATTTTGTGCACATAACGCGATGAGAGAGCACAGCAAATGACACTGACAGAGCTTAAATATATTGTGGCAGTAGCTCGTGAACGACATTTTGGTCGTGCCGCTGAGGCTTGCTTTGTGAGTCAACCAACCTTGTCCGTTGCCATCAAAAAGCTCGAAGACGAATTGGGCGTCACCATCTTTGAGCGAGGTGGATCCGAAATTGGCGTGACCAACATTGGACAGCAGTTAGTTGATCAAGCACAACGGGTTCTCGAGGAAAGCGTTAACTTTAAAGAGATTGCAAGACAAGGACACGACCCTTTATCTGGTGCCTTACGTGTGGGCGTGATCCACACCATTGGGCCTTATTTGTTGCCGAAACTGGTCCCCAAGCAGATTGAGCAAACGCCGCAAATGCCGCTGATTTTGCAAGAAAACTTCACGGTCCGCTTAATTGAGTTGCTGAGGCTCGGAGAGATTGATTGTGCGATTATGGCCCTGCCATTGCCCGAGACTGGTCTGGCCATTCAACCGCTTTACGACGAACCGTTCATGGTGGCTGTCCCGGCTCATCATCCATGGGCAAATCGTCGTGCAATCCCTTCGAGTGATCTGAAGCAGCAAACCATGCTGTTGCTTGGCAGCGGTCATTGCTTCAGAGACCAAGTGCTTGAGGTTTGCCCTGAACTTTCAAGATTTTCAGCCGCCAGCGAGGGCATACAGAAGACTTTCGAAGGTTCCTCACTAGAAACGATTCGTCACATGGTTGCCTCTGGCGTCGGTATTACCGTCATGCCCAGCACGTCGATATTAGGTCACGATAAAAATAGCAAATTCATGAAATACGTTAGTTTCGAGCGACCTGTGCCAGATAGGCGTGTGGTGATGGTGTGGCGAAAAAGTTTTCCACGGACGGCGGCGATTGAGTCACTGGTCAAAGCCATTTTTGAATGTGAGCTAGAGGGTGTGAAGATGCTCTCTGAGTTACCGGTTCAAGGCTAGTCCCATGGCTATGGTGATGAATCGGTTGAGGCTGTACGCAAGACTTGTCCGACTGGATAAACCCATCGGTATTCTGTTGTTGTTATGGCCAACCCTTTGGGCTTTGTTTGTGGCTGCAGAGGGTCTGCCGTCGGTGGTCATCTTGTTCATTTTTGGTGTTGGTACGACGCTCATGCGATCAGCGGGCTGTGCGATCAATGATTATTTTGACCGTGACATTGATAAGCACGTTAAACGGACCGAGACACGGGTGTTGACAAGTGGCTTGATCAAACCTCGCGAGGCGCTGTTAGTTGCTCTGGTGTTGGCGCTAGTCTCGTTGCTGTTGATTCTGCCCCTGAACTTGCTGACGCTCAAACTTTCGGTAGCAGCCGTGGGGTTAGCCGCGACCTATCCCTTATTCAAGCGGTTCTTCGCGATCCCGCAGGCCTATTTGGGCATTGCGTTCGGGTTTGGGATTCCCATGGGCTTTGCTGCAATCACCGATGGCGTGCCTACCGTGGCATGGGTCATGTTGCTCGCTAACGTGTTTTGGGCCATCGCCTATGATACCGAGTACGCGATGGTTGATCGCGATGATGATCTCAGGCTTGGTTTAAGAACATCCGCGATTACCTTTGGTCGCTACGATATTGTGATGGTCGCGCTGTCTTACCTCGCAACCCTGATCTTGCTAGGCTATTGTGGCAAGTTGCTTGCCTACGAATGGCCTTACTGGGTTGGGTTACTCGTTGCTGCTTGTATTGCTACGGTGCATCTTTATTGGATTCGCGATCGAGAACGAGCATCGTGTTTCAAAGCTTTTTTACATAACACTTGGTTTGGTTTTGCCATCTTGTCGGGCATTGCAGCACAAACCGTTCTATTACCCAAATTTCATTGAGAAGAAAAAGATGGCAATATTTCCGAAAGTTGCGATGATTGGTGGTGGCAATATGGCTAACGCTCTTGCCTCGGGTCTCCTGGCGCAAGGCTGTCCACCGAGTCAGTTACTGGTCATCGAGATTGATGAATTACTCAGACAAAAATGGCAGGCAAGAGGGGTGACTGCCCTCGCCACGGCGGATGCCGCGTTAGCAGATTTTGATGTCTGGATGTTTGCCGTCAAGCCTCAGCAGATGCGTGAGGTCGTTCAGACAACGCGAGCTTATTTGCAATCTCATACCTTGGTGATCAGCATCGCCGCGGGTATTTCCATGGCTGCGCTGTCTGCTTGGTTGGCGCACGATGGCGTGCCGCACCAACGGGTAGTTCGTTGCATGCCGAACACGCCCGCCTTGGTCTCGGCAGGTGTCACAGGCATGGCAGCACCCGACCAACTCAGCACAAATGATCGCGACATTGCGACGCATTTGCTCGCGTCTGTTGGGCAGGTCGTCTGGGTCAAGGATGACGCTGCCATTGATGCGGTTACTGCGCTTTCGGGCAGTGGTCCCGCCTATGTATTCTTGTTTATAGAGGCGTTGATGGCTGGCGGTCAAAGCTTAGGGCTCAGTCAAGAGCAATCCAAAACCTTAGCCTTAGCGACGTTGTCTGGTGCCACCAAGCTTGCGGCTGAGTCTAGCGAGACGCCAGGCACGTTGCGTGAGCGCGTCACGTCAAAAGGGGGCACAACGGCTGCAGCGCTGAATGTGTTTGCCGAACGTGATTTTGTGCAGATCGTGCAAGAAGCGATGGTTGCTGCTGAACAAAGAGCTAAGGCTTTATCCCAAGAGTCTGGCGTGATGTGATGTCAGCCTGATAGAAGTCTGCTGCTCAACAACGCCAAGTAGCCACTACCCCTGCTAAGGGTTAAGATCGACAGCAATCACAAATTACACAGGAGAGTAGTCCATGAGTCGCCCATTTCGTATTGCTGTTCTACCAGGTGATGGTATTGGTAAAGAAGTCATGCCAGAGGGTTTGCGGGTGTTGGATGTTGCCGCTGCAAAATTTGGCCTCAAGCTCGAATACAACCATTTCGAATGGGCATCCTGCGACTATTACGCTCAAACCGGCAAAATGATGCCAGATGACTGGAAGGCGCAACTCACGGCTTGCGACGCTATTTATTTCGGTGCAGTTGGCATGCCCGATATTGTCCCAGACCACATTTCGCTGTACGGCTCGTTGATCAAGTTTCGTCGTGAGTTTGATCAGTACATCAATCTACGTCCAGTGCGCTTGTTCGAAGGGGTGCCTTGCCCACTCGCCCATCGTAAACCAGGCGATATTGATTTCTTTGTCGTTCGCGAAAATACAGAAGGCGAGTATTCAGCCGTCGGTGGCAGAATGTTCGAGGGAACAGACCGAGAGATCGTCTTGCAAGAATCTATCTTCACCCGCACGGGCGTTGACCGTGTGTTGAAATTTGCCTTCGAATTGGCGACTCGCCGTGCGCGCAAACATGTGACGATTGCCACTAAATCGAATGGGATTGCCATCAGTATGCCCTATTGGGATGAGCGGGCTGCAGAGATGAGCAAGCAATACCCAGAAATTACGACAGACAAGCAGCATATCGATATCTTGTCAGCTCGATTTGTGTTGCAACCAGATCGTTTCGACGTCGTTGTCGCCTCGAATCTATTCGGCGATATCCTGTCTGATCTTGGCCCCGCCTGCACTGGCACGATTGGCCTGGCACCATCAGCGAACCTGAATCCTGATCGCAAGTTTCCGTCACTGTTTGAACCGGTTCACGGTTCAGCCCCAGATATCTATGGCAAGAAGATCGCCAATCCAGTTGCCATGATCTGGTCGGGCGCCTTAATGCTTGAATATCTTGGTTTGGGGCTACCCGAAGCTGAACAAAAGCCTTATCTCGATGCTCACAACGCTATCGTCAAGGCCATCGAGACCGTGTTGATTCAGGGGCCACACACCCCCGATTTAGGCGGCAAATCCAATACTGCGGATATGGGTCAAGCCATTAGCAAGCTGATTGCTGAGTGATCTAATGTTGAGCGCTCTGAGGCCGTCATCTCCAGCATCATGATGACGCCTCTAAACGCTTCAAATTGTCCGTCAGCATCTCTATAAAAATCCTGACCCTCGCAGTAATCATCCGTGAGGTCGTCAGTGCATGAACTGGCACGTCAGTGGCGCGCCAATCCGGCAACACTGGCACCAATCGGCCCAGCTTCAAATCTTGCTCTGCCATGCTGGGTGGCAGTAAGCCCACGCCTAAACCGAGCTTGACCAGTTGCTGCGCAACAATCGGCCCGCCTGCAATATATTGCCCATCGATCGTGATTTTTTGACTATCTGTTGAGTGACAATGATTGAGGCGCCAAGTGGAGCCGGCGGCACCGCTCTTGATACGAATGCAATCGACTTTCATCAGATCGGCGGGCAAGTCAATGGCAGGGTTGTTTGCTAGAAATGCTTGACTTGCATACAGCGCCTGGCGCAATGATCCCATAGGGCGCGCAATGAGAGATGAATCTTGCAGCTTACCAATCCGTATCGCCAGATCAAGGTGATTGCTAACCAAGTCTTCGGCTCGAGAGCTCAATGACAATTCGACCTTTACTGCGGGGCATTTTTTCGCGTATTCAACGAGAAAGGGGGCGATGTAATAGGTTGCGAAGTCTGGCGCACACGTCAAGCGAAGGACACCTTTCGCGACATGGATAGATTGTGAAATCTCTTCATGAGCCAGATTCGCCTCTGCGACCAGATCTTTGCATCGGTTGAAGTAGGCGGATCCCTCTTCGGTGACGTCGACTTTTCGCGTCGTTCGGTTTAGCAGACGAAAACCTATCGAGCGCTCAAGTGCGGCAATTCTTCTTGATAACGTCGATGCAGGCATACTGAGGATTTCTGCCGCTTTAGTAAAACTTTTCGCATTGACGACTTCGACAAAGAGGGCGATGTCGCTGAGTAAATGAGTGTTCATGGCTTTATTATGTCATAAATGGATATATGTGTTCATTTTTTACCAATTATAAAGATAAATAAATTAGTTATAATTTATTTTCCTAGTAATTACCCTAGCAAGGATTATTTAATGAATCGTCAAGAACGCCGCAGCTTTCTCGCAAACACCGCATTCAGTGCAGCCGCTGTCGGCTCATTGGTTGCGGCTGGTGCCACTTCGCCAGCGGCGGCGGCTAATAAGTCAACCTCATCTCCTTCCAACCTTTCTGTAGAGAAAACAATGCATACCACCACCGACCACAGTACCTTTAACATTGAAAACAGCGCACTCGTCCTCGTCGATCATCAAGTCGGCACCATTGGCTGGGCTGGCGAACTGGCTTCAGCCGATGAGCGTGACCAACTGAAAATGTGGGTTCGTGTTATGGCGCGTTTTGCCAAGAGTGCAGGCATGCCCATCGTATTGACCAGCAGTCTAGAGTCTGAAGCGCAGGGCCCGTTGTTGCCTGAGTTCAAAGAGATCATGCCCCAAGAATATGAGGCACGTATTCAGCGCACGGGTGTCATTAATGCTTGGGATGATCCAGCATTTGCCAAAGCAGTTCGTGCAACGGGCAAAAAGAACATCATCATGGCAGGTTTGACAACTGACGTATGTCTGGTGCCTCCTGCCTTGTCCGCCAAAGCTGAAGGCTTTCATGTGGTTGCCTTATTGGATATTTCTGCCGCGTGTACCAAGATTGCCGCCCAAAATAGCCGCGATCTCTTGCAGAAAGCTGGCATTGAAATCATGACAGTGACGCCAATGATCACGAGTATGCTTGGCAATTACAAAAACCCAGCCTCGGGCGCATTTTTTGGTGCCTTTGAGAAAGAGGGCGTATACGGCGCGTTTGCTAAAGGCAATCTGCGCTAAGTCACTAAGCGTCGATCACGAGACTTATTTCCGGAGAAAACTGAATGAATTCCACTAGACAAGTTGTTTCGACTCACCGTGGCTCTTCGCACGGGCCCATCACACGAGTGATTAACCCCTCAGGTAATGGTGAGGCGCTCAAACCGTTTGTTTTCCTGGACTTCATTCAGGCGGATATCCCGCAAGGCTTCGGCTTCGGCATGCATCCGCACTCGGGTTTAGCCACGCTGACGTGGCAGCCCGATTGTGACATTCAATATGAAGACTCTATTGGCATGAACGGTGTATTGAAAGCCGGTGGTCTCGAGTGGATGAACGCGGGTGGCGGTGCTTGGCATAAGGGCTCGTTTGCGACAGGCGGTTTTGCGACCGGTTTTCAGCTCTGGGTGCCGATGCCACCGATCGTTGAAAATGCGCAAGCTATCGGACAATACGTTGCCCCTGAAGATGTGCCGTCCCTGCAAATCGATGCTGGCCGTATTCAATTGTTATTGGGTGAGTTGACCGTCGATGGCCATTCATTAAACAGCCCGATCAATAGTCATCAAGAGATGAATTATTTTGTGTTGACGTTGAATGCAGGCCAGTCGTGGGCCTATGACGTGCCATCGACACATGATGTTGTCTTTGCGTTTGTCTTTGAGGGTGAGGCCAAGGTGGCCGGCACCCCAAGCAAACTGGAAATTGCTGAAATTGCTGGTGCTGGTGCGGTCGTGTTTGAGAGTATGGGCAGTAAAACACGAGTGCTCATTGGCTCAGCCCGTAAACACGATCATGACTTGGTGTTAGGGCCTAGCTCGATTCATACCAGCGAGGCGACGTTGACCGAAGGTCTGCAGCGTATTCGAGAAATTGGCGCCAGGTTGCAACGCGAGGGCAGGCTAGGCAGATAAGTTGTTCTATCCTTTTGGGTTGACGGCAGGTGCCAGCTTGTTGTCGGATAAAATGCCGTCACTCCCTATAAAAGGATAGTTATGAAAATTACATGGTTTGCTTGCGGCTTGGCGCTGCTTTTGAGTGGTTGTAGTAGTTTACGGGGGATTGAATCCTCCTCGGCACTACAAGAAACTTTTCAGGTAGACGCGCCTTATGATGTTGTCATGAAACGCGCTCAAGCACAGGCCGATTACTGTTTGCGCGGCATCACACAATACCCTGTGATCGTCTCATCAGACGCAACGAAACGGCAGTCGCAATTGCGTGTGATTGATACGATTGCGGGTTCATCATGGGCTAAAATCGATGCCGTGTCGACAACGGGTCAGTCAAGCGAAGTAACGATGATCATGGCAGGGGTGAGTCTTTGGGATCAATCTGCGATGCGAGCCATGCGTGCTGCGATTGAGTTCGGCCTGCCTTCGTGCAAAGACTATATGCCTGCGGCAGAACCCAAGTCTGTTAAGAAATGAAGAATCGAACCAACCTCGCCAAACCAGGCCGGGTATCTTATTTCGGGTTTGATATCCCGTATTTAGAGATGCTTGGTGTCATTCCCGTTCTCTGTGAAAATGACACCGCAATCACTCGTCTTCCCATTAAAGAGGGTTTGCATAATAGTCGGCAACAAATACACGGTGGTGCAATTTTGAGTGTGTTTGATTTCACCCTCAGTGCGGCCGCTCGTTCGATTGATCCCGTCAATTACGGGATGGCAACCATCAGCATGTCAACAAACTTTCTTGAGCCGGGTGAGGGTGATTTAACTGTTCAAGCGCGTTGCGTTCGTCGTGGAGGCTCGATTGCCTTTTGCGAAGCGGTTGCACGGGATGACAAAGGGACAATCGTTGCTACCGCGTCAGGTGCATTTAAGATCATCAGAGTCGGTGCTTCAGCCCTCAGTGCTTCAACCTAATTTGGTTTTTACTCGGGCCGATAGCGCTGACATGTCTGCTCGACCAGCCAAGCCTTGTTTCAAAATAGCCATGACTTTACCCATCGCAGCTGGCCCAGTGACCCCTTCGGCCTGCACATGGGCAAACGCCTGATCGATGGCTGTCGCGACTTCTTCGTCGGTGGCGGCTTGTGGCAAGAATTCTTGCAACACCGCCATCTCAGCCGTCTCTTGTGCCGCGGTTTCAGTTCTGCCGGCCTGGGTGAAAGCCGCGATAGATTCGCGACGCTGTTTGATCTGTTTCTCGATGATGGCGGTGATTTCTGCATCAGTCAGCTCTTTACGTTCATCGATTTCTTTCTGCTTGACGGCCGCTTGCAAGAGTCTAAGTGTACCGAGACGCTCACTCGCTTTGGCACGCATAGCGTCTTTAACGGAATCGGCGAGGCGGGTTTTAAGTGCTGACATGAGTGACCTTGTTGAGTAAGTAAGATGGCTTGCCCATCATTATAAATGGCACGACGTTTTAAGCGAGGCCCCACGCCTCAGTCACTCGTTTAGACCTATCCGGTGCTGTGTTTTCCCTTTGATGACAAGCAAACGTGTCTCTAGTGAAAGTTTCTACTCGTCGCCTGAAGCTGCCCGAGTAAAGCGGTTTGATCTTCAAGCCGCCCCGCCAATAGGTGTCTGACCCCCTGAGTGCTTTGCCACACACCGATGACACCTAGTAAGGCTGATTGCAACAATTCACGCCGTTGACGGATTGCCAGCGTGGGTTGCACGATGATATTGACGCATCCTGTTTCGTCTTCCAGCGTCACAAAGATAACCCCTTTGGCAGTACTGGGCCGCTGTCTGACGGTGACCAACCCGCATGCCCTTGCCAATCGACCAGACGGATAGTCAGCCAGTCCACAAGCGGTGGCAAATCTAAGGGTTTGCAGGGTAGGGCGCAGTAATGCAATGGGGTGACGACCCAAGGTAAAGCCTAAATGACGATAATCAGCAACGACGCGCTGCGCTTCGCTAGGTTCGTTCAGCGCCACAGTCTCGGTCTCGACTATGACGGTATCTGCCAGTAAGTCGCGCTCTGGTTTAACGGCAGCTGCCTCCCAAGCGGCTTGATGGCGATGGCCGCTTAAGCTTTTGAGGGCATCGGCTTGAGCTAAAGTTTTTAAATCTGACGCTTCAAGTGTTGCTCGTTTGGCCAGATCCGTGAGATCAGTAAAAGGGCCATGTTCGCGCGAATGGACAATACGTTCTGCAGCCTCTTGCTTTAAACCACTGATTTGATTCAAACCGAGCAAGACACGCACACGCTGTTGACTGCTTTCTTGAGACGCCTTCGATTGAGCGTGCGTCAATGCTTCTGATGATGCAATGACTTTCGTCCTGACAAGCGTGCAATCCCAAGCACTATGCTGAACATCTACCGGGTCAATTTGAACCCCGTGACGCTTCGCATCTTGAATTAACTGAGCGGGTGCATAAAACCCCATGGGTTGCGAGTTCAGCAGGGCGGCGAGAAACGCCTCAGGTTCATGACATTTCAACCAAGCGCTGACATAAGCAAGCCAGGCAAAACTTGCCGCATGGCTCTCGGGGAATCCATACTCACCAAATCCTTCAATCTGTCTGAAAATTGCTTCTGCAAAAACATGTTCATAGCCCCGCGCAAGCAAGCCGTCGATGAGCCTTGTTCGAAACTGATCTACCCCGCCTTTGCGCTTCCAGGCGGCCATGGATCGACGCAATGCATCCGCTTCGCCAGCCGTAAACCCAGCCGCTACCATGGCAATCTTCATGACTTGCTCTTGAAAAATTGGTATCCCTAGTGTTCGCTTTAAGACTGACTCAACTGCTTTGCTCGGGTAAGTGATGGGTTCTAATCCTTGTCGACGCCTTAAGTAAGGGTGAATCATCTCGCCTTGAATAGGGCCGGGGCGAACAATGGCAACTTCAATCACTAAGTCATAGAAACAAGTGGGTTTTAATCGGGGCAACATGCTCATCTGCGCACGTGATTCAATCTGAAACACCCCCACCGTATCTGCTTTGCAAATCATGCTAAAAGTAGCCTGGTCATGATCGGGGATGTTCTGCATCGAGAAATGATCAAGGCCTCTACGCCATGCCACCCAAGTCAGTGCGCGTCTGATCACCGTCAGCATGCCAAGTGCCAGTACATCGACCTTGAGTAGCCCAACCGCATCAAGGTCGTCCTTATCCCACTGAACAACACTGCGATCCGCCATCGCCGCATTCTCGATGGGAACTAAACGCGACAAGGCACCTTTTGCCAACACAAATCCACCTGGGTGTTGCGATAAATGTCGAGGAAACCCCAGTAAAGCTTGGGCGAGCTCAGACCATTGCTGAGTCACCATTGACCCTCTATCTAGACCTGCCTCGATGAGTCGCTCAACCAGTTCTGCTTTGCCATCCCACCATTTATGGGATTTTGCAACCTTATCGATGATGTCCAGATCAATATTTAACGCACGTCCCGTATCGCGCAAGGCACTTCGCGGACGATACGAGGTCACCACGGCGGTCAACGCCGCGCGATGGCGTCCATACTTCTGATAGAGATACTGAATCACTTCTTCGCGCCGCTGATGTTCGAAATCAACATCAATGTCTGGTGGCTCATGACGTTCGCGACTGATAAAGCGCTCGAACAGTGAGTTGCCATTCGCTGGGTTCACCTCAGTGATCCCAAGGCAATAACAGACGGCTGAATTCGCTGCAGAACCACGCCCTTGGCACAGTATCTTGCGTTCTCGGGCAAACAAAATCAAATCGTAAACGGTTAAAAAATAAGCCTCATAGCGCAACTCATGAATCAGTGACAGCTCTTTTTCAAGTTGTGAACTCACGAGCGTTGGGATGCCTTCTGGGTAGCGGCGTGCTGCGCCCAACCAGGTCTGTTCTTTTAAATAAGATTCAAGCGTTTGACCCGCAGGAACGATTTCTTCTGGGTATTCATAACGCAACTCATCCAGAGAAAAGTGGCACATTTCAGCGATACGTATCGTTTCCCGCATGAGCTCTGGTGGGTACAAACCTGCCAATCTGCTACGAGTCCGCAGATGCTGCTCGGCATTCATGGCAAGTTCGTATCCGCACTGAACCACCGGTTTGCGTAAGCGGATGGCCGCCAATACATCATGTAAAGGCTTGCGTGAGCGCTTGTGCATTTCGACTTGACCGACGGCAACACAGGCGAGGCCATGTTGCTGAGCCAGTTGCAATACCTGCGCTTGATAGGCCTGTTCACGAGCACGGTGCAAACGCGTGATACCGATCCAGGCATGTGTTCTGAAATGATCTGCGAGCCAACGAATAGCGCCTTCGAGATCATGTTCATTTGCGGTAAGCGCAGGGATCAGAATCAACAAACAATCCTCGATTCCAACAATATCTTCTGGATGTAAGAGGTAGTGACCCTTATCAGCCCGTCTTCTTCCTAGGGTAATCAGATCGCATAAATTGCCATAGCCGTGACGCGTTTGTGCCAGTAAAACGATTTTGCAGTATTCGATAGATGGGTCTTCATGCCGGCGTAATAGAACTTCTGTTCCCACGATCAACGGTAGATCGTGCTTTTTGGCTTCGGTATGCGCTCGAACAACACCTGCCATCGAACATTCATCCGTGATCGCCAAGGCGTGATAGCCAAGCGCTGCTGCCTGAGCAACCAGACTTTCAGAGGAAGAGGCACCTCGTAAAAAAGAAAAATAGCTAAGACAATGCAATTCTGCGTAACCGGGCAAGATGGCTTTCATGGCACTATTCGTTCGTCAGGCAAATAAGCCGTGTAGAAACCAACGCACCGGATCAGTATCTCTTTCGCGATAAATCCAATAACGCCTCGCGTGCTTGTCTTGCGCAATAAAATAATCTCGTGCGGCCAGTGGCGCATCCCACCAACCTGACTCAATTCGCTCGGGCCCTTGTACAAGCTGTAACGGTGAACCAAAAACCGGCCTGTCTTTCAGCATAGACAGAGCGAGCGGTTTGGCGAGCAACCAAAAAGGTTGATCGGTGTTTTTAATTGATGGATGGCTTTTTTGTGTTGAGAGGCTGTGCGATTCAGAGGCGTGACTTCGGTAAGCATGCCAGCGGTTCGCCACTTCAGGGCGATAGTCACTCACCACCATCGGGTGTAAAACATTACTCGGTTCAATGCGCATTGCAATTAAATCCAGCAACCGACTAAGCTCAGCAGATTGACGACGTTTGTCGGCAAAGAGTGATCCATTGCCCGCAGGCAGAGGCGATTGTTCAATACTGACTAATTCAATGGCCACCGCCGGTGATTCGAACGCGTGTTTACTCAACTGTTCTTTGAGTAGCTTTGATAAATGCGCCATCAGCCACGCGGGTTCAGCAACAGAAAGCACGAGCTCGCTCGATGAATCTGCTTGCCGATATCGTTCGTGATAAAAAATAAACTTAAGCCGCAAAATAGCCGATTGCTTGGCTGCCAGCCACACGCATAAATTGCTCAGCATGAGGTCAATGACCCCTTGAATCGCAGCCGTGTTTTCAGCGCGATCCATCAGATCAATCTTTTGTCGAAATGACTCAGGTGCAACATAGGGCTTATATTTGAAGACAGCCTCGCCATAAGCCTGATCGAGTTCATCAAGCAACTCTGTGCTCGAGCGGCGCTTGAGCCCTGCGCGTGGCAATTGACGTAATTGTCCTAGTGTGTCGCAACCAATACTGGCAAGCCAATTTAAGTAGAGCGATGTTGCTGGCATGCTGACACAAGGCATTTGATTCAATGCACGATGCAGTTTGCTGAGGGTTAAAAATCGGCGAGGTGAGGGCGCGCTAGATTGCGCTAGTAACCAAGCGCCCATGGCACTTGGTGCCATACTTGTCGTGACCCTTAATTGCGCCGCTTTACAATCTACCTTTAGTTGCTTGAGTAAACATCGCGCGCCATTAAATAAATTCAAACTGCCTGCGACCTCGAGCAAAACCGTGTGATGCCTCTGTTGCGTGACGTTGGGTGTATAGCGCAAGGCGATCTGAGCAAGCCCATCCAATAAAGCTTGTTCAGCGGCTTGATTTCTATCGATCATGACACAATCCGGTGCGATGCCGATGGCGCTTGCGCGTCGCATGCCTTGCCGAATCCCCGCGTGGTAGGCCGCTGGCGTACACGCTTGGACAATGCCTTGTTCGATGACCGCAGCCATCTCAGGCTCGATGAGCCATCGTAGCCGCCAGCTGCTGAGGCTGGGTGCGATGAGGCGAAGACCAATCCAGTGTTCTTGCATGATTAGTTTCAATTCGAGTTTCGTCTGTGTCATACCAATTCAGGCGCACAGTTTGTTTGAGTACAGGACCACGCCGTTTGAACACCGATATTTCAAGGCCGCCCAAGATGGCATGAAGACTTAAACGCAAAGGTGCAGGCGACGCTTGATCTCTCGTCGTCATCGGACGGAAGGTTAAAAACAGACTCTCTGTGCCTTGTGCCAATAAATGCAATCGACGTAAATCAGCATGACGAATGGGATCCAACCAGCACAAAAGTGCTGCGCAATGATTGCTACGCAGAATCTGCTCGGCAATCCACGCTGAGTCTTTGGGTTTACGTGCTCTGATTTGTATGAGTTGGTCCGTAGGTAATTGCCACTTAGCCCAACACAGCGCATTGGGCTCGTAGGGGGGATTAAGCAGAATGACCGGACATGCATCGGTTTGATTCGCCAACAACTGATGCAACATGGGTCTGAGCAAACGCATCTCGCCAATACCAGGTTGCGCCAGCAGCAAATCAATCAGGGTGCCCTGAGGCCAACCACCACCGGGCAAAGACGCATCAAGATCCGAATAACCCGTACTGACGCACGGCCCGATGACGCCACCTATCTGTGAGCCGCGCCAGAGCGAGGGATGAATGGTTTCGGGTTGAATCAACATTAAAAGCCACCATTGTTATACTGTATAAATATACAGTATATAGTGACTTTTTGTTACTTCAATCAGGCCAGTCTATCCCCTGTGTCGACAACGATCTCGCCATCTTCTTTTGTAAACGGCCCAATCTTGGGCACGGGCAGCAGCGCTAACACTGCCTCAGAGGGGCGACAAAGTTTTACGCCAAGCGGCGTCACGACGATCGGACGATTGATCAAAATAGGGTGCTGCATCATGAAATCCAGCAACTGATCATCTGACCACGTGGGGTCTTCAAGCGTTAACGCTGCATAGGGCGTGCCTTTCTCGCGTAGCAACGCTCGTACTGGTATTTTCATGTCAGCCAGAAGCTCGATCAACCGTTGTTTCGTTGGTGGCGTGTTGAGATATTCAATAACGTTAGGCTCAAGCCCCGCGTGCTTGAGCAGGGCAAGCGTGTTTCTTGAAGTGCCACAGGCAGGGTTGTGGTAAATCGTGATGTTGTTCATCATGTCATGTAGAACGCGATTAATTAGCTATTGATCGGGATCACCGCAGATGGTGGGCAAATTAACTGATGGCTGACGAACTTGTGGGTGGTTTCACAGGCAATTGACCTAGCGCGCGATCTAGTCCCAACGCGACGCAACCGCCAACCAATTCAGCCAAGACGAAGCCCATGGCACTGCTTGGTGCAATGCCAGCAAAACTATCACTGAACATCCGTCCAAAGACGGCAGCTGGGTTCGCAAATGACGTTGAGGCAGTAAACCAATAGGCGGCGCCAATGTAGGCTGCGACCATGGCCGCAACGCGACTGCTTGGTGCACGCAAAATCACGAGTAACAAACCGCAGGTAGCAACGGTTTCAGCAACCCACTGGCCAGTACCAGTACGAACTTTAGTGGAAAATTGCAGAATACTCATATCAAACATGGCGTGCACAAGCCAAGCACCCAGCATCGCGCCCAGCAGTTGAGCAACCATATATGGCACCAGCAAATCGCGCCGCAGTGCACCTTTGTAAACCATCACCATGGAGACCACGGGATTGAAATGTGCCCCGCCAATCGGGCTAAAGACTTCAATCAAAATGTACAAACCACCAACGGTTGCTAGCGTGTTGGCCAGTAGTGCTAAACCATCGTTGCCACCGCACAGGCGTTGCGCCATGACCCCAGAGCCGATGACGACAGCGAGTAGCAAACAAGTACCTAACGCTTCTGATAAAAGCTGGTGAGATGTTTTGATCATGTGGTTACGCAGACTTGTCTTGGGGTTGATAAACAGGGATGACCACTGCAACAGTTTTCTGTGAGAAACGCAATGAGCTCATTCATGGCGTTGAAGTTGGCCGTATAAATCACGAAACGCCCCTCTTTACGAGCCGACACAATACCGGCATGTGCAAGTTCTTTCATGTGAAACGAAACCGACGAGGGCGCAATATTCGTTAAGTCACCGATCTTGCCCGCAGACATGCCCTCGGGTCCGACTTGAATGAGCGCTCTGAAGATCGCTAATCGTGAGTCTTGAGCAAGGGCGAGTAATGCGGTAATTGCTGATTTTGTTTCCATTATTTCAATTTTATTCGAAATATTGAATTATTGGATGAATCATTCAGTTTCTCAATGATCTTCGCCAATTGGCGGATGGTCAAAGTATCGCTGAGTTAGCTATCATCCGCCATCTACCGTCTTATGTTGCTCATGCAGCTGATTAAACCCTTGAATTGAAGTTATTTACTTTGTAAACAACAGCAACCGATTCATCATGGACTGATACCGCTAATGATCAAAAAATTCGATCAAAAAATCCCAGCACTGAATCGTGTTTGGCGGGTACGCCAAGACGGGCGCTGCGAGGTCATTGTCAAAGGTACTTGGTTAAGCCATCGGCTGATGAGTGCGGTGAGTGTTCATTCTGCGCTGCGCAATTTGACGCCCAATGAACATTACGTGCTAGCTCAAAAAGACGTTGAAGTCGGCTATGTGGTCATGGATCGTACTTGTGATCAGGGATTATTGTGCCGTCTCAACCGCTTAGATGCCGATGCGCTCAGGCAACGCGGCTACAACATCTCAACGAAGGACGAAGTCCGTTGGCATCCATTGCAAATCGGTGGGTGAATTTATTTTTCGGCGTGTGTTGTACGCCATTTGACTGTGCCAGTTGCATCACCCTCCGGATCAAAAGAACGTTCATACAGCATCACGGTGCCGTCCGTGTGAAACATGGCAACGGTTGTGCAACGCGTGCCATATGCTGAGCTGGTAATAAAGGGGCTACCTAACATTCGCTCACGTTCAATCCCGATGCCCGTGCATGGCAGTTCGTCGTCAGAGGGTGTTTGACGGTCATTCATCACCTTAAATAATATTTCAGGATCAGGGTCCGCATCAGTGACATCGATAGACTCAAGATGCGCGGCAACGGCTTGTCTGGTTTTGATAAGCTTGGGCCAAGGCGTTTGCAATTCAGCATTCGACAAACCAAACACGCCCGGCGTTAATTTTTGTGGCGATAGCGTTGATCTGTTGGAGACATACCAAAGTTCGCGCGCATCACCGATCAACAAGTTGAAACCATTGTAATGATTCATGCGGTCTTCAAGCGAACGTACATAGGATTGCGCGGAGTCCTCTGCAAGCAAAAAGGCTTCCGTTAATTGACCGCGTGACGGGGCATCAGGGATATTGCGACCAGGCTCACGGTAATTGGTCAAGAGCGCAATCTTGCCGGCCGTATTGACCCCCATCCAGGTGCCACCGCCCGTTAAGTCACGGCCAGCAATAATGGTTGGGTGATCCGTCCAACGGGCGACAGGACTTGCTTGTCTCGAATGAAACTCGTCTCGATTCGTCGCAATCACCAATGGCCAACGCGCAGAGCGCTGGTAAGCAATAACAGCGAGGCACATTATTCAGGCTGTATCCCAGCACCTTTGATCAACTCGCCCCACAGCACCAACTGATCAGCGACGAACTTAGCGAATTCTGGTTGCGGGCCGCTGAACGCGTCGAAACCAAGGTCAGCCAGCCGTGCTTTGACGTTGGGTTTACTCAGTACTTGATTAAATGCAGTGTTCAATTTGGCAACAACATCAGGTGGCATGTTGGCAGGGCCGACATACCCATTCCAGGACACCAGATCAAAATTCTTGACCCCACCTTCAAGCATCGACGCAAGATCAGGTGCCAGCGCACTGCGAGCAGCCGACGAAACCGATAGCGCTTTCAATTGTCCGCTTTTGACAAACGGTGCGCCTGACGCGAAATCGGTGAACATGAAGTCGACTTGTCCGCCGATGACATCTGTCATCGCTTGTGGTGTCCCCTTATAAGGGACATGAACCACATCGATCCCTGCGCGTGCACCAAGGGTGGCACCCGCCACGATCCCCGTACTGTTACCTGACGCATAGTTCATCTTGCCCGGACTTTTCTTGGCCAGTGCCACCAGATCTTGCACCGATTGGATAGGCAACTTTGGATTCACCACCAGCATAAACGGCAGATTGCCGCCTCGAGCAATCGGCGTGAAATCCTTGATCGGATCGTAAGAAACTGACTTCATCAACCAGGGCGCTGCCGATAAAGGCGTATTTGTTGCCACGAGCAGGGTGTAGCCATCAGGCTGGGCTCTTGCAACGAACTGGGCACCGATGGTGGCGTTGCCGCCCGCTTTATTTTCAACCACCACCGACTGTCCAAGAATGCTACTCAACTCGGTCGCAACAATTCGAGTAATCGCATCTGTCCCAGATCCAGCGGGGAAAGGTACCACCAAGGTGATCGCACGAGACGGGTAAGAAGATTGAGCGCTTTGGCTAAACGCGGGGTTAGCTGTCAATGCCATGACACCTAATAGACTTGCAACCGCCATACGCAAAAGAGATCGAGGCAAAGAAGAGATAGCAACAAGCATGATTTAATCCTTGGAAAAATGACGGATAACTCTTTCAGGAGATTCTTCGTAGGGTGGCGAATAAATCACCAGCACGCGAGCGGGCTCATCGCTGGTGACCGTAAATGAATGCGGTAAATCGGGCGGTAGAAAACAACAATCCCCGGCGACCATCCTGGCACGCTCACCGTTAACTGACACCTGCGCCGTGCCACTCAGCAGATAACATACCTGTTCAATGCCAGGATGGGCGTGGGGTAGGGCGCCTTGATTCTTCTCAATCTGACCAAGCAACACTTCGACATGTTTGGCGCCGACATTGGCTTGGCTGATCAGTCGTTTGTTCAAGGTACCCGTGTGGTTTGCAGGGTGATAGCCTACAACGTCTGCTTCTCTAACCAACCAGGGTGGAACAGGATCTGATTCGATCGTCATCACGTTGTCCTTGAAATAAATGATCCGAGTTGGGGGATTTTACATATTGTTACCTCTGATCCGACCGTCTAGTCCAAAGTGACTTGAGCCTCACTGGTAAAATTCAGTCTTGATCGTTGGAAGAGCGAACGTATCCGAATGCAACACCATGTTCCCAGTGAAGACTCATCTCTTGACGAATGGCTAACCTATCTTGAGCAACTTCACCCTAACAGCATTGACATGGGGCTCGCTCGAGTCAAACAGGTCGCAGAGCGGCTCGATTTAGAAACCTCTGCCATCAAAATTGTGGTGGGTGGTACCAATGGCAAGGGTTCTACTTGCGCCATGCTTGAGGCAATCTTGCTTGCTGCGGGTTACAAAGTAGGGCTTTATACCTCTCCCCATTTAATCAAATTCAACGAACGAGCCCGTATTAACGGCAAGATTGTTAGTGATAGTGACTTCGTCACCGAGTTTGCGCGTATTGAGGCTGCTCGGCAGGGCGTATCGCTCACTTATTTTGAATTCACGACGCTCGCGGTGCTGGCGATGTTTAACAGGGCCAAACTGGATGTCATGGTGCTTGAGGTCGGGCTAGGTGGTCGACTAGATGCAGTAAATATCGTTGATGCAGATTGTTCGATCGTCACCAGTGTCGATATTGATCATGTCGAATGGCTTGGCAACACTCGTGACACGATTGGCAAAGAGAAGGCTCACATCTACAGATCAGGTAAACCCGCTATTTGCAGCGACCCATCGCCGCCTCAGTCGCTACTCGATTATGCCGCGAGCATCGGTGCAGATCTGTGGTTATTTGGTCGCGATTTCAACTACTCTGGCGATCGGCAACAGTGGGCATTTGCGGGGCGTGCGCAACGACGCAATGCCATGGCTTATCCCGCGCTCAGAGGGGCCAACCAGTTGCTTAATGCATCTGCCGCGTTGGCGGCACTCGAGTCGCTACGAGACCGGCTATCAGTACCGCAGCAAGCAGTGAGGCTGGGCTTTCTGCAAGCATCACTTCCTGGCAGATTCCAACTATTGCCCGGGCAGCCGTTGACGATTCTGGATGTCGCTCATAACCCACATGCGGCAGCCGTCTTAGAGAAGAATCTCGGTAACATGGGCTTTCACCCCTACACCTATGCTGTGTTTGGCATGCTGTCAGATAAGGATGTCGAGGGGGTCGTCAAACACCTCGCTCATCGCATTGATTTTTGGTTCTGTGCTGGATTGCCTGGCCCCAGAGGCTTGACGGGCCAACAACTGGCGCAACGAGTGCAAGAAACCCTGGCGACAATGCCAGAGGCGCCAGCAGAAAAACCGACGATTACCTCGTTCGATACCGTTGAGCTTGCTTATGCTCAAGCGAAAGTCAATTGCAAGGTGGATGATAGAATCGTAGTATTCGGATCGTTTCTAACGGTTGCTGGTGCGATAGAGAAGGTAACGGCGTAAATATATGGGATTGTTTTCCAGAAAAGAAGGTTCTGCGAGTCGCAAGCCGGCTGCGAAACCACGACCCTCGGTATCGAGTGAGGCTCAAGCTGCTGAACTGAGGGTGCGGGCTAGGCGCAGGCTTGCAGGTGCCGTTGCGCTGGTGCTTGCGGCGGTCGTGGTTTTGCCCATGTTGTTAGATGCCGAGCCACAGTCCGGCGCAGATAAGATCACGGTCAAAATCCCCCGCCAAGATTCTCCGTTCCAACCTAACTTAAGTGATCCAGCGCCCGTCGCCTCCAACGGTGCCGCGGGAAATGTGTCTAGCCCCCAAGCCTTGCCAAGTGCTGAAATGGCGGCTGCCGCAGCGACAGCAAATGCGCCTGATGCGCCCCCCAGTACTGTGCCCGATGCCGTCGTTGTTCCTCCTGCGGCAGTTAAGCCAGAGGTCAAAAAGACCGCTGAACTAAAGCCTGTTCCAGCTACTCAAAAAGAAAAAGAGGCAAAAGAGACCAAACCAACGAAAGAAACTGCCCGTACTGATGATGGCAGCCGAGCACTCGCCTTGCTTGAGGGGCGAGCCCCGAGTACTTCGGCAACTGCGAACACAGCAGAGACCAATAAGGCAAGCGCCGTGGCGCGTGGCCCGACCAAGGCTAACTTTGTGGTTCAAGCCGTATCGCTTGACGTGCAATCCGACGCTCACGCCCAGCGCGACAAACTGGTGGCCCAAGGTGTCAGTAATGCATATGTCGATGGCCCAGCCGAGGTGTCCGGTAAACAGTATTATCGGGTGAGAGCGGGGCCGTTTGCGACAAAAGAATCTGCCCAGGCAGCGCAAACCCGCCTGCGAACGCTTGGCTTTGGTAACGCGTATATCATTCCGCAGTGACTGGCTTCGACTTCGTCCTGCTTGCTGTTCTTGGCGTTTCCGCCATTCTCGGCTTGATCCGAGGGTTATTGAAAGAAATCTTGTCTCTCGTTGCCTACGCCTTGGCCTTTCTTGCGGCGATTTGGTGGGGGCCGGCAGCAACAGATTTGCTTGAAGCATGGGTCAGTCAGAGTATCGTTAGGATGGCATTGGCCTATATTGGTATTTTTGCTTGCGTCTTGTTGCTTGTTGGGTTGGTCAACATGACATTACATGCGTTAATCAGCAAGACAGGTTTGACGCCGGCTGATCACGGTTTAGGTGCGCTGTTCGGCCTTGTTCGAGGGGCACTTTTTATATTACTGTTGGTGACGATTGCTGGTTTCACCCCATTGCCCAATGAGGTCTGGTGGAAAAACGCCATGTTTTCAACCCCAGTGGTGCATGTCGTTCAAGAAATCAAGAGACGCGTGCCGGTGACGTTTCAAAGCTGGTTGCCTTACTAATTCAGTTGCTATTCATTTTTCATCACAGGATCAACATATGTGCGGAATCGTTGGGGTCATTGGACGTGGTCCAGTCAATCAGCTGCTCTACGATAGTTTGTTGTTGTTGCAACATCGCGGCCAAGATGCAGCTGGGATTGCGACCTCAAACGGCAATCATTTCAATATGTATAAGGCCCACGGGTTAGTGAGAGATGTGTTCCGCACCCGCAATATGCGCTCTTTACCCGGTACCAGTGGTATTGGCCAAGTCCGTTATCCAACGGCCGGATCGAGCGACAGCGTAGAGGAAGCGCAACCTTTTTATGTCAACGCCCCCTTCGGTATTACTTTTGCCCATAATGGCAATTTAACGAATTGGCGCGAATTACGTGAGTCTTTATTCAGAATCGATCAGCGGCATATCAACACCAACTCTGACTCAGAAGTGTTGCTCAATGTACTTGCTCATGAATTGCAGACCGCGGCCAATGGCGTTACCTTGGATGAAGGGGCGATCTTTCGTGCAGTGAAATCCGTGAATCAACGGGTGAAGGGCGCTTACGCGGTGATCTCCCAGATTTCAGGTTACGGGCTTTTAGCGTTCAGAGATCCGAACGGTATCCGGCCGTTGTGTCTGGGTCGCTTCGACGGCCCAGATGGGGTTGAGTGGATGGTGGCGTCTGAATCGGTTGCCTTAGAGGGGACGGGGTTTGTCTTCGTTCGCGATATTCTTCCGGGCGAGGCCGTGTTTATTTCGCTCGATGGCAAAGTGTCGAGTCAGATGTGTTCCGAAGGGGCGATACACGCTCCCTGTATCTTTGAATATGTGTATTTTGCTCGCCCCGACTCGGTGTTAGAAGGTGTCTCAGTTTATGGTGCTCGACTGCGCATGGGTGAATACTTGGCCGACAAATTGGCCCGTAACCTGCGGCTTGGTGACATCGATGTGGTAATGCCCATCCCTGATTCATCCAGACCCGCAGCGATGCAGTTGGCAGCGCGGTTGAATCTGAATTATCGCGAAGGTCTCATTAAGAATCGCTATATTGGCCGTACCTTCATCATGCCTGGCCAGTCAGTTAGAAAAAAATCTGTCCGACAAAAACTCAACACTATCGGTCTAGAGTTCAAGGGCAAGAATGTTTTGCTCGTTGATGACTCGATCGTACGAGGCACGACCAGTCGCGAGATTGTTGATATGGCTCGAGCGGCGGGTGCAAACAAAGTCTACATGGCGTCTGCTGCGCCCCCAGTGCGTTATCAAAACGTGTATGGCATCGATATGCCCACCCAGAACGAGCTGATTGCAACGGGCCGGGATAATGATCAGATAGCCAAACTGATTGGTGCAGATGCGCTGGTGTATCAAGATATCGATGCCATGGAGCGATCGATCACCGACTTAAATCCAGCCTTGAGGCAATTCGACACATCCTGTTTCACGGGCGAATATATCACTGGCGATATCACCCCAGCCTACCTTGAACAGCTTGGTCAATCTCGCAAACATTCTCAAGAGGACTCGGGTGGCTTACTCTTCAATATGGGGTACGCCGCCGAAGAAAACTAGCGTTTGATCATCGGCAGGTCGTGCTAACGGATCGCTCGTTTGTTAAACGACCTGACCGTGATAACGGTCGCCAACACACCAAGCAAGCCAAAAAGTATCAAACTCCAGTCAGAATAATCCAACCCTAACACACGAACGACTGCATCCGCGCAACTGGCATAAATCCCAAAAAACCACGGAAAAACCTCGTCAAGCCCTGAGCTGCTAATGAGTTTATCGGCGAAGCCGAGACGACAAGAAAAGGTTTTTGCAGCAAAATGGGTTTGATACCAAGCAGCCGCGATGCCTGCAAAAGACAGTGCAAGGATGACAAGCCCTGCCGGCAGCGTTGACCATCTTTTGTAGGGTGTGAAAGTCAGCATGGCTGCGATGAGGCCGATGACGGAATAGATCAGTCTTTGCAAGACACACCAAGCGCACGGCAGCAGACCGAAGATATGTTGAGAAACGAGCGCCGCACTGAGCCCGGCGAGACATAACATCGAGATCAACGCGAATATTTTTTTTTCAAGCAGCATTTTTTAAAGTCTCAGAAAGTGCATCAAGCAGGGATCGTTCAAATTGTCGTTGAGTTCGCGGTTGTTGCAAGCATTCTCCACTGATAACAAAAACGTCTTCTACTCGATCGCCTAGGGTCATGACTTTTGCGGTTTGTACCGAGATCCCATACGCGACAAAACTCTCAGCAATGTTGCTCAACAGCCCCCGCCGGTCGGTGGCGGTAATCTCTAATCGCCAGCTCTGGCTTCCCTCGTCTGGATACATCTGCACCAGTGGAGGAACAGGGAACGCTCTTGAGATTCTCGACGTTCGCGCATCTAAAAGGTGTTGAGGTTTGGGCAACGTGCCGTCGTTCATCTGAAGCTGTAACGCTAGTTCATGTTCGACCATTGGTGCCAAAGTGCGCAATTCTTCAGATTCAACAGCTGGCATCACCACAAAACTGTCAAGCGCATAGCCACGACGTGTGGTGTGAATCTTTGCGTCAAGAATACTCATCGCTTTAGCACCAAAAAACAAGCAAATCCGAGCAAAAAGATCTGGCATGTCTTTGGTGTAGACCATGACTTCAAGGCCTTCATCACCCGTTGTCGGACGAGCCTTGACGATGACTTGGTCGGTTTGAGATTGGTAGTTGAGATGTCTTGTATGCCATGCGATATCGCTTGCGTCATGGCGTAAAAAATAAGCAACGTCCAGTTGATCCCAGAATCGCTCACGATTCTCGTCCGGGATACCGGCCAGATTAGTGAGACGAATGGCCTCGGCTGTGCGTCGCTTCAGCACAGAGTTCGAAGCTTGTGGTTCTGCACCGAATAACGCAAGTGTCGACTGAAAGAGGCTTTCCAGTAATTTGCCTTTCCAGGCATTCCAGACCTTCGGACTGGTGCCTCTGATATCTGCGACCGTTAAGAGGTACAACGCAGTTAAGTGCCTCGCATCTTTGACTCTCGTCGCAAACGCTTGTATGACATGAGGGTCAGACAAGTCTCTTTTTTGCGCCACTTGCGACATCTGCAGGTGCTCGGACACCAGAAAAATGACCAGTTCGGTATCGGCTTTATCGAGACCGTGCGCGCTCGCAAACCGTTTTACCTCGATTGCACCCAGTTCAGAGTGATCACCACCGCGCCCTTTTGCAATATCGTGAAAGAGTGCGGCCACGTATAACAGCCAGTGACGCTCAAAACTCGCCACGAGTCGCGACGCAAGTGGATACTCTTGAGCGTGTTCTGGCATGGTGAAGCGTCGAAGGTTACGGATAACCGCGAGGGTGTGCTGATCGACTGTGTACACATGAAACAAATCATGTTGCATCTGACCAACGATACGTCTGAAAGGCGGCAAATATCTCGGCAAGATATTCAACATGGTCATTCGGCGTAGCGCGTGTACCAGCCCTTGCGGTTGTTGAAGAATCTGCAGAAACGTCTTTTTATTTTCTGGGTCGCGTCTGAACTTGGCATCAATCCGATGTCGGTTGTGCCAAATGGCTCGCAACGCGCGGCCCGTTAAACCGTCAATCTCTGGATGTTGTTGCATCACCAAAAAGACTTTCAACAAGAGAGCGGGCGTCTGTTCGAAAATACTGTCGCGCGAAATATCAATCCGATTGTGTCTATTGACGAAATAGGCATCGATAATGCGAACATCATGCTCAGGTGTGGGGAACAGCCGTTCTTCGAGATTCTCGACCAGTAAGGTGTTGAGCTGCGTGACCAGACGGGCGGCCCAGTAATAGCGTTGCATGAGAATTTCGCTAGCGCGTCTAGTCTGGCTCGCTTCGATGCCATAGGCAAGGGCGAGCCCATGTTGCAAGTCAAAGAGCAGTCGATCTTCCCGGCGCTTGGTCAACAGATGTAACTCGATACGCAGTCTTTTGAAAGCTTGCTCGGCTCGCCGTAAATCTCGACCTTCTTTGGCTGTCAATAAACTTGCTCGGGATATCTCTTGCCAGCTTTTGCCAAAACCCGCGGCTCTCGCCATCCACATAATGACCTGAAGGTCTCTGAGGCCACCGGGTGATTCTTTGCAATTCGGCTCAAGCGAGTATGGGGTGTCTTGATAGCGAGCATGTCGCTGTTGCATTTCGGCACGTTTGGCCTGAAAGAATTTGCGTGCATCAATGCGTGCGGTCATTGCGGCAGCAAACCGTTTGACAAGCGAACGACTGCCTGCAACCCAGCGGTTCTCAAGCATTGACGTCTCGACCGTGATATCCGCACTCGCCTCGGTTAAGCACTGATCGATCGTTCGCACACTGTAACCAGGTTCTAAACCGATATCCCACATTGCCGCGACAAAAGTGCGCAATAAATCCTCTTCGGCGGGGTTTGGATCGCGTGGCAACAGGATCAAAACATCTACATCTGAATAGGGATAGAGTTCACCGCGACCGTAACCTCCGACGGCGGCCAAGGCGGCGCCTCGTGGTAACGGACAGGCTTCAAGCAGACGGCTAAGAGCTTGGTCTGCAGCACGCCGTAACGACACCAGCAATCGATCTGAAGCCGATTTTGTGCGGTATTCAGCAATGGCGAGTTCTCGTGCGCGCTGAACCTCTTTCGCAATGTCCCTGATGGCCTGTTGATCGTCCATGCGCCTTAATGTTGCTGAGCAAAGGTAGGTTGAGCGGGCATCCCCTCTGAGACGGTTAATACTTCGAAACCCGTTTCAGTCACGAGAATGGTGTGTTCCCATTGTGCTGAAAGACTGTGGTCTCTGGTGACGACAGTCCAACCATCGGCCAGCTGGCGAATTTCACGTCTTCCTGCATTGATCATGGGCTCGATGGTAAAAATCAACCCGGGCTCAAGCTTGGGGCCCGTACCAGGTTTGCCGTAGTGAAGCACTTGAGGTTCTTGGTGAAACTTTTGACCGATCCCGTGGCCACAAAACTCGCGCACGACCGAGAAGCCGGCTTTTTCCGCATGCTTTTGAATGGCATGACCAATGTCGCCCAAGGTATTGCCAGGTTTTACTTGGTTAATGCCCAACCACATGCACTCGTAAGTTGTCTCGGTTAATCGCTTGGCCAAGATGGATGGCTCTCCGATGTAGTACATCCGGCTGGTGTCACCAAACCAGCCATCTTTGATGATCGTGACGTCGATGTTCAACACATCGGTGTTTTTTAACACTCGATCGCCGGGCACCCCATGACAGACTTGATGGTTAATCGAGGTGCAAATGGCACCAGGGAAGGGCGGATAACCCGGTGGTGCGTAGCCAACTGTCGCGGAAGTGACGTGTAAGACTTCCGTTAAATATTTCAGGCAAAGTTGATCAAGTTCACCGGTTGTTACCCCTGCTTTGACATATGGGGTGATGTAATCCAGTACTTTTGCGGCGTCCTGACAGGCGGCTCTCATTTTGTCGAGATCTGCTTTATTTGTAACTAAACCCATGGCGACTTGAACATTAGTGGTGAAAGATAGTAGAATTATAGGCTTACCTAGTTTTTTTATTGGTATTTGTACGATGTTTAATCTGCTTGGCGCAGATGAATCAACGTGACAAAAACCCTAATCGCGTGTTGGGCAACCAGGGTGCTTGGCTGTTACAGATGATGTACAGACAGGTGCAAGCCCAATACCAGACACAACCCTCGGAGCAATACCTATTATGTCGTTAATGCGCGAAATGCTTGAAGCCGGTGTGCACTTTGGTCATCAGACCCGCTACTGGAATCCAAAAATGGCCCCCTTCATTTTCGGCCATCGTAACAAAATTCACATCATCAACCTCGAAAAAACGGTTGCCAACTACCAAGACGCGATCAAGTTTGTCAAGCAAACGGCTGCTAAAGGCGGCACAGTCTTGTTTGTGAGCACCAAGCGTGCGGCTCGCGAAATTATTGCTGAAGAAGCAGCCCGTGCTGGGATGCCTTTTGTTGATAGTCGTTGGCTTGGCGGCATGCTGACCAACTTCAAAACCGTCAAGAGCTCAATTAAGCGCCTGAAAGACATGGAAATCATGGCTGCTGAAGGTGGTACTGAGCGTTTGACGAAAAAAGAAGGCTTGATGTTCCAGCGTGAACTCGACAAGCTGAATAAATCAATCGGTGGCATCAAGGACATGAATGGCTTGCCAGACGTGATCTTTATTATCGACGTAGGCTATCACAAGATTGCTGTTGCTGAAGCAACGACATTGGGTATCCCAGTGGTTGCCGTCGTTGATACCAACCACTCGCCCGATGGCATCGATTTCGTGATTCCCGGTAATGATGACTCTGCCAAGGCAATTGCACTCTATGCAAAAGGTGTTGCCGATGCGGTGCTCGAAGGGCGTGCGCAAAATCTGAATGGCTTAGTTGAAGAACTGGCGGTTGATGAAGAGTTTGTTGAAGTAGACGACGAACAAGCCTAGTTGGCTGTTGTCGTACTCGCCGGTCCGTGCACCGGCTAGCAGTAACCCCTCACCCCGGCGTTTGTTCGGGGTGCTTTTTGTAAAATTCCAGGAGCAAACATGGCCGAAATTACCGCTGCAATGGTTAAAGAACTGCGCGAGAAAACAGATGCACCCATGATGGAGTGCAAAAGAGCGCTCTCCGAGGCAACCGGCGATATGACCAGGGCAGAAGAGATTCTTCGCGTCAAACTGGGTAGCAAGGCGAGCAAAGCCGCCACACGCGTGACGGCCGAAGGCCTGATTGGTTTGTTTATCTCCCCAGACGCGAAACAAGGCGCCGTGATTGAAGTGAATTGCGAAACAGATTTCGTTGCCAAAAACGATGATTTCGTGGGTTTCGTCAATGATCTGGCAAAACTGATCGCAACCTCGGATCTCGCCGATGTTGCAGCGGTTGCTGCTGCGCCGATGGGAGACGGCACCGTCGATTCCATCCGTACTGCGTTGATTGGCAAAATTGGTGAGAATATTTCTATTCGCCGTTTTCAGCGTTTTGTGACGGGTAATAAGCTGTCGAGCTACGTTCACAGTGGCAAAATCGGCGTATTGGTGGATTACTCGGGTGCTGATGAAGTCGGTAAAGACCTGGCCATGCACATTGCGGCGACCAAGCCTCGTGCGGTTGATGAGACGGGTGTTTCAGAAACAGACAAAGAGGCTGAGCGTTCAGTTGCTCGTTTGAAAGCTGCTGAATCCGGGAAGCCAGCTGAAATCGTCGAAAAAATGGTCGAAGGTTCAGTCCAGAAGTTCTTGAAAGAAGTTGCGTTGACGTCACAGCCTTTCGTCAAGAACGACAAGCAGTCGGTCGCCCAGATGCTCAAAGAGAAAAACGCTGCTGTGGCGAATTTTGCTCTGTTCATCGTTGGCGAAGGGATTGAAAAAAAGACGAGCGATTTTGCTGCTGAAGTTGCTGCGGCCGCTGCCGGGACTGCTTAACCTGTCTTGGCTGACCCCACGCTACGACAGTGGGGTCGCAATCGTCTAAACTTCATTCACCCATATTTCTCGCGAGATAGCCGCCATGACCAGCAAGCAACACAAAAGAACGTTACTTAAATTGTCTGGCGAAGCGCTCATGGGGGATGATGCCTTTGGGATCAATCGAAGCACCATTGTTCGAATGACAGAAGAGGTCGCTGAAGTGGTTGCGATGGGTGTGCAGCTTGCGATCGTGATTGGTGGCGGTAATATTTTCAGAGGCGTTGCCCCTGGTGCGCAAGGGATGGATCGCGCGACGGCCGACTATATGGGCATGATGGCAACGGTGATGAATTCGCTGGCGCTACAAGATGCCCTGAAACATCGGGGTGTCGATGCAAGGGTTCAGTCGGCGTTGAATATCGAGCAGGTCGTTGAACCCTATATTCGTCCTAAGGCTCTGCGTTATCTCGAAGAAGGAAAGGTCGTTATTTTTGCTGCCGGCACCGGCAATCCGTTTTTTACAACAGACACGGCTGCTGCACTTCGGGGCGCAGAAATCGGTGCCGAGATTGTTTTAAAAGCGACAAAAGTTGACGGGATTTACACCGCTGATCCTAAAAAGGATCCGTCCGCTACTCGCTATCATAAAATCTCGTTTGATGAGGCAATCGGTAAGCGTCTTGAAGTCATGGATGCGACCGCCTTTGCGCTCTGTCGAGATCAAAAACTCCCTATTCGCGTGTTCTCAATCAATAAGCCAGGTGCGCTCAAAAGAGCGGTGAGTGGCGAGGATGAGGGCACGTTGGTACACGTATAAAGGAAACTCCATGAGTGTCTCTGATATTCAACAATCTGCCGAATCTCGCATGGGTAAGTCGATCGACACCCTGAGAGCAAATCTTGCGAAAATTCGCACGGGCCGAGCCCACGCAGGCATTTTGGATCACATACAAGTTGAATACTACGGTTCACCGGTGCCTCTCAGCCAAGTGGCGAACGTCAACTTGCTTGATGCAAGAACGCTGAGCGTGCAGGTGTGGGAAAAGCACATGGGCTCAGTGGTTGAAAAAGCCATTCGTGATTCAGATTTGGGATTGAATCCGATCGGGATGGGGGACAACATCCGAGTTCCGATGCCTGCACTCACTGAAGAGCGTCGTCGCGACTTGGCGAAGGTAGTTAAATCCGAGGGCGAAGATGCAAAAATCGCCATTCGCAATCTTCGTCGCGATGCTAATGAAGCACTCAAAAAACTGGTGAAAGACAAAGAGATTTCTGAAGATGACGAGCGTCGATCACAAGATGTCGTTCAGAAGATTACCGACAAGTGTGTCGTCGAAGTTGATAAGTTAATCGTGCAGAAAGAAGCAGAGATCATGACGGTTTAATACCGTCCATCGATATGGCGATCAGCTCAACGCGAGAAGTACCGGTGACGTCTGAAATCCCACGACATATTGCGATCATTATGGATGGCAATGGTCGTTGGGCGACACAGCGCATGTTGCCTCGAACCGTCGGACACGCGAAAGGCGTTCAAGCCGTGACTCGCACTGTCCAAGCATGCGGCAGGCTTGGTGTTCGGTATTTAACACTATTCGCCTTCAGTTCTGAAAACTGGAGACGGCCTGTCGACGAAGTATCCATTTTGATGCGCTTGTTTATTCAAGCACTCGAAAAAGAAGTTAAAAAACTAGAAGAACAGGGCATTCGTCTGCATGTGGTGGGTGATACGTCGGCGTTCGAACCCCGATTGCAAGAACTCATCGCTCAAGCAGAGGCAGCAACAGCACACAATGACACGCTTCATCTGAGCATTGCAGCAAATTATGGCGGGCGTTGGGATATCTTAAACGCCACTAAAAAAATGATTGCCGCTGAACCAGGGCTGGCCCAGCAACCTGAGTTAATTGACGAAAGTGCGCTATCGAAACATCTGGCGATGTCTTGGGCACCCGAACCCGATTTGTTTATAAGAACGGGGGGCGAACAGCGTATTTCAAATTTTATGATTTGGCAGATGGCTTACACAGAGCTCTATTTTACGAATTGCTATTGGCCCGATTTCGGCGAAGATCAGATTCTGGAAGCGTGCGAATGGTATCGCCATCGAGAGCGTCGTTTTGGTCGAACCAGCGAGCAGTTGACGTCTTCGGTTGCACGCTGACCCATGCTGAGACAACGGGTCATCACCGCAGTTGTTCTACTTGCCATTCTTGCCGGCACATTGACGACACCCAGTGTTTGGCCGTTGTTGATTTTCTTATGCATCACCTGCGCTTGCGGTTGCTGGGAGTGGCTTCGTTTGACGATGAACCAGCCGAGCTGGTTTGCTCGACTCACCGCTTGTGTCTTATTGATTACCAGTCTTTTTCAAGCCAGCGTCTGGGTTGCCGATCCGCATGCGGATGCCGTGTTGCTAGAAGCACTGGTGTTAGCTTGTGTGATGGCGTGGGGTGCTTTGGGCGTGCCAGCCGTCGTTAAAGGCGATGTCTCTGCTTGCCCGCGGTCTGTTGGATGGACGACGTTTGGCGTGATTGCTTTAGCGGCAACTTGGTCGTGTTTAGCTGTGCTCTTTCTTGAACGAGGCGCGCTTTACCTGTTCTCGCTGTTGGTGGTGATCTGGGTGGCAGATATCGCGGCCTATTTCGGCGGCAAGGCCTTTGGACGTCGCAAGCTTGCCAGCCGAATCAGTCCGGGCAAGACGATTGAGGGGGCGTTGTTTGGTGTGATTGCCGTCGTGGCATGGGTCATCATTTCGGCACAATGGCCCCATACCTTCGGTGCTGAACTCGTTCGGGTTTGGGGGGGTGTTGCTGCGACCGGGTTCGCCGTGCTACTCGCAGCCCTGTCCATCGTTGGGGATTTATTTGAGTCATTGCTCAAACGCCGTGCGAACGTCAAGGACTCGAGTCATTTGTTACCCGGACACGGTGGGGTGCTGGATAGAATCGATGCTGTGATTGCAGTGGTTCCGCTCGCTTTCGCGTTGACCGAGTTTCTATGAAAAAAATCGCATTGGTCACTGTTCTTGGGTCGACTGGATCGGTTGGTGAAAGTACGCTCGATGTGATTGCCCGGCATCCAGATCGTTTTGGGATTTATGCGCTATCTGCCCATAGTCGGATCGAGGCACTCGCCGCTCAATGCGCCAAGACAAGGGCTAAGGTCGCTGTTGTGCCAGACGATGCAGCACGCCTCAGATTTATCGATGTCTGGCCCTCTGCGATCGAGATGCCAGAGATTCGGGTTGGTGCCAAAGCGCTCGAAGAAACGGCTGCAGATGCTGAAAGCCCGATTGTGATGGCTGCCATTGTTGGTGCGGCAGGGTTGCCATCTGCCTTGGCAGCAGCCCGTGCCGGCAAGCGAATTCTTTTGGCGAACAAAGAGGCACTCGTGGCAGCGGGGCATCTGTTCATGAATACGGTTCGCCAGCATGGGGCTGAACTGTTACCCATCGACAGTGAGCATAATGCGATCTTTCAATGTCTGCCTCAAAACACTCGAGCCAATGCGCCCAGCACGTCACCCATAGGCGTGCGCCGCCTTGTATTGACTGCCTCCGGGGGGCCGTTTCGATTGACCAAGCTCGACGCGCTTGCGTCTGTGACACCTGATCAGGCATGCGCGCACCCCAATTGGTCGATGGGTAGAAAAATTTCTGTCGACTCTGCAACCATGCTAAATAAAGGTCTTGAAGTGATCGAGGCACACTGGCTGTTTGCAATGCCTGCAGAGAAAATCAGTGTCGTCATTCATCCTCAAAGTATTGTCCATTCAATGGTTGAGTATGAAGATGGGTCTGTGGTTGCTCAACTGGGTCTACCGGATATGCGCACGCCCATCGCTTATGGTCTTGGTTTTCCCGATAGGATACCTTCTGGTGTCGGCGCGTTGGATCTTGTGGGGCACGGTCGATTAGATTTCGAGGCGCCTGATTTACGAAAATTTGAATGCTTGCAATTGGCTTTTTCGGCTTTGGCCGCTGGGCAGGGCGCTTGTATTGCATTAAATGCCGCCAATGAAGTAGCGGTTGCCGCTTTTCTGGATCGCGGGCTGAAATACTTGGATATACCGAGAGTGATACACAAAACCCTAGAGGGGTATAGTGCTCGTGACACCTCTGCGCCAAATAGCTTGGACGATGTCTTGGCACTCGATCAGCGGGCGAGGTTGGACGCTGAACATTTTGTTACCGAGTCACTGTTAACATCACATTAATCGCGCAGCGCAGACCAATGACAACGCAGGTGACAGGCTTACGTAATTTATGATGACTATCCTTGCTTTCTTTGTCACGCTGGGCGTGCTCATCACTTTCCACGAGCTGGGTCACTATTCTGTCGCTCGCGCTTGTGGCGTGAGTGTGTTGAGATTTTCTATTGGGTTTGGCAAGGTTTTATTTAAGCGAACCGATAAACACGGTACAGAGTGGGCTGTTTCGATGATCCCGCTTGGTGGCTATGTCAAGATGCTCGAAGAAACTGCCGTTAACGCCCCTGCTCAAGAATTCAAACGTGCATTCAATAATCAGCCAATTGCAGCCCGGTTCGCTATTGTTGCTGCGGGGCCTGTCTTTAATTTGGTGTTGGCGGTGGCGCTCTACGCCGGTTTGAATTTGGTCGGTGTCAAAGAGCCGTTGCCAGTACTGTCGGTGATCGAGCAAAACACGGCAGCGTCGCGAGCAGGCTTACAGATGGGCGACCGAATTACTGCAGTCAATGAGGTGGGGACGCTTTCTTGGGGCCAAGTCCGCTATCAACTGGTGCAGGCAATTTCCGACGGTGGTGAGGTTGATCTGAAGATTGACCGCCAGGGGTTAGCACTCACCAAACATATTCAACTCGAGCTCTCACGTGATTCGGTGAATAGCGATCCTTTGAGCACAGCGGGCTTGCGTCTGAGTCAGGGGAGACCTGTCATCAACGCGGTTACTGCCGGCAGTGCTGGTGAACTTGCTGGTTTGCGGGCAGGCGATAAGGTTCGGTCCGTGGGTGATTTGCATGACCCAGATGTCGCTCAGTTCATAGACTTTATTCAGGCCAAGCCAGAACAGTTAGTGCGTTTGACGATCGAACGCGACGGTAACAAAATCAATGTCGATGTTCGCCCACGACGCGAATTGCTTGAAAATGGTTCGGCTGCCGGACGCATTGGCGTTCAACTATCTGGGGATGCTGGCCACGCCTTGGTTCAATATGGTTTAGTGGACAGTATTTGGCAGGCCCTTATTCGTACACGAGAGACTGCCGTTTTTTCTGTCAAAATGATGGGTAAGATGATTATCGGCCAGGTCTCTTGGCGCAACGTGAGTGGCCCCCTGACGATTGCAGATTATGCGGGTCAAACGGCAAAACTGGGTTGGTCGCCTTACATTAGTTTTCTGGCGCTCATTAGCATCAGTTTGGGTGTTCTTAATCTGATGCCGATCCCGATGTTGGATGGCGGATATCTGCTGTACTATCTGATCGAGATTATCAAAGGCAGCCCGCCGCCAGAGAAGCTGCTGCTTCTCGCTCAAAAGGCAGGGATGGGCTTGTTGGCTTGTTTAATGGTACTCGCTCTTTTTAATGATGTTGTGCGTCTTTTAAGTTAATCCAGTTCTAGCTTAAAATCCGTACTTCCGCTTAGTCGATTTCTTCTTTAGACGTACTCAAAGGTTATCCAGGATGTTCGCCAGCCGTAAGTGTTTCAGCTCAAATTGCCTCGCCCCACTTGCCCGTTGCGGTCTTCAGCTGTTGCTCGCGCTGGTATGCACAATGCCTTTGTTAGCCTCGGCTTTTACGCCCTTTGTTCCGACGGATATCCGTGTTGAAGGGGTACAAAGAACCGATCCCGGTACAATTTTTGCACAGTTGCCTTTCAAAGTCGGTCAGAAATTCGACGATGCACTAGCAACTGAATCTATCCGTCGTCTGTATGCGATGGGTTTGTTCACTGATGTTCGGATAGAGACCGCTGGGTCTGTTGCCGTGATTGTCGTCCAAGAACGTCCGATTATCGCGTCTGTTGCCTTTACGGGCATGCGCGAGTTTGAGTCTAAGACCATCATCGATACCCTGCGCCAAGTGGGTTTCGGAGAAGGGCGTGTATTTGATAAAGCAATGCTCGAACAGGCGAAGTTTGAGCTCAAGCAACAATATTTATCGAAGGGTAAATATGGCGTTGAAGTATCTGAGACGATTACGCCTCTGCCTCGCAATCGCGTTGGCATCAACTTTGATATCTTCGAAGGCAAAGTTGCAAAGATTAACGAGATCAAAATTGTTGGCAGTAAAGCCTTTGAAGAGTCTGATTTGAAGAAGCTTTTCACGTTGACCACACCTGGTTGGTTGACTTGGTATACGGATACCGACAAGTATTCGCGTGAAAAGCTAGACAAGGATCTCGAGAGTTTGAAATCCTTTTACCTTGATCGTGGCTATCTTGAGTACAAAGCTGAACCCCCTCAAGTCACGATTTCTCCTGATCGCTTGGATATTTTCGTTACCGTGACCATCAGCGAAGGCGAGCCTTACACCATTAACAATGTCAAACTTGCTGGTAACTTGCTCGGCTTGGATCAGGAAATCGAGCAGTTGGTGCAGGTAAAAGCGGACGACGTTTTTAATGGTTCTAAAACCAACGCCACGTCCAAATCCATTACTGATTATCTGGCGAGCCTCGGTTACGCGTTTGCCAATGTGAATCCAAATCCGATTCTCAACAAAGAAAAACATACCGCTGATTTAACTTTCTACGTTGATCCTAGTCGTCGGGTTTATGTCCGACGGGTGCAGATTGCCGGTAATCAACGCACCAAAGACTCAGCGGTTCGCCGTGAAATTCGACAAGCGGAAGCCGCGTGGTACGACTCAAATAGCATCAAGTTATCCAAGGATAGGCTCGAGCGTACGGCTTACTTCAAAGAAGTGAAAGTATCGACCGAACCTGTCCCTGGGTCACCAGACCAGGTGGATGTCTTGATGGATGTAGTCGAGAAGCCAACGGGTCAGCTGAACTTGGGTGTCGGTTATGGTCAGGTGCAAGGCGTCCTCTTGACTGCCGGTATCTCTGAGCAAAACGCGTTCGGTAGCGGTACAAATCTGACGTTGCAGTTATCGACCAGTGCGAATGTGTCGACCACTGGCGGTAATTCTTCAGCCGTGTTGTCACACACCGACCCTTACTTCACCAACGATGGGATCAGCAGAACTGCTTCGATCTACTACCGGAATATGGTGCCGTATTCGAATAACCCAGGTACTTACCAAGTTCAAACGATTGGCGCTGGGCTGAGCTTTGGCGTGCCAATCACCGAGTTTGATCGTATCTTCTTGGGTGCCAACGTTGAGCAAAGTAAGATATCTTTGTATGACACGTCACCTGCGACGTATTACTCGTATGTTGCCAACTATGGCCAACAGACTAACGCTGTTATTTTGAATACTGGCTGGGCAAAAGATACTCGTGACAGTGCAGTCGCACCAACCAAGGGGTCTTTTACCCGCTTAAAGCTTGATGTTGGCACGTTGAATCTTCAATATTACCTGTTCTCAGCTCAGCAACAGTACTACATGCCCATTGGTCGCGACTATACCCTCGCATTCAATGCACTATTTGATTACGGTAAGAGTTATGGCGATAATCCATACCCGATCATCAAAGACATTTATGCAGGCGGTATTGGTACGGTTCGAGGCTATTCACCCAATACGCTTGGGCCCATCGATCCTGTAACAGGCACTTATCTGGGGGGCTCGAAGCGGGTTGTGGGTAATGCCCAGTTTTACTTCCCATTCCCAGGTAGTCAGAAAGATCGAACCCTCAGATGGTATGCCTTTGCTGACGCCGGTCAAGTCTACGGTAACAACGGCTATGGCGTGGATCAGGCCATCGATTTCAGCCAGCTGAGATATTCGATGGGGGTTGGTTTGTCTTGGGAATCCCCAATGGGTCCCTTGCAGCTTTCCTATGCTCGTCCGCTTAATGCATCCTCTACTGACATTACGCAGAACTTCCAGTTCCAAATCGGTACTGGCTTCTAAGCTGGATGACTGTAACTATTGCAAGACAATTTGGTTTTATATTTAGTGGCACAATACGTACTTAAATTCCTTTGATTTATCGAGACCTTTACAAATGTTTTCTACCGCTTATAAGTCTTTATCTACCTTAGCTCCAGTTGGCCGTGTGTTGAGTTCGGGTGTCGTTGCTTGTGTGATCGCTTTGAGCTTGTCAGGCTTACAAGCTGCGAATGCTCAGGGATCAAAGATCGGTTTTGTCAATACTGAGAAGATTCTGCGTGACTCATCGCCTGCTCGTGCCGCTCAGGCAAAGATCGAGGCTGAGTTCAAAAAGCGCGATGAAGACCTGCAAAGAATTGCTAATTCGTTGAAGGCGTCTGCGCAAAAGTTCGAGAAAGATGCGCCCGTACTGTCTGAGTCTGAACGTGGCAAACGTCAGCGTGAGCTGGCTGGCCAAGATGCTGATATTCAGCGCAAACGCCGTGAGTTTCAAGAAGATTTCAATCGTCGTCGCAACGAAGAGTTTGCGACCATCGTAGAAAAAGCAAACGTTGCCATCAAACGAATTGCTGAAGCTGAGAACTATGATGCCATTATTCAAGATGCTGTCACCGTGAATCCAAGAATTGATATCACCGACAAGGTGATCCAAGCTCTCGGTAATTAATTGGCCGCCCATGCCCGTTTTGCTGGATATTAATCGGGCGCCAAGGCTAAGCAGTTTGCTTGCAGCAATGCCTGCCGCGCTTGTGGTGGGCGTTTGCGCCGAATGCCAAGAGGATACTGATCCACAGATCGCTGGGATCGGTTCTTTGGCTGGTGCTGGCAACACCGAAATTTCGTTTATCGTTCACAGCAAGTATTTAGAACAACTTTACACAACCACCGCTCGGGTGGTGATTGTTCTTCCTGAAATCAATGACGCGTTGCTAGCAGCCGATGGCGGCAACCTTGAACACGGTTTATTGAATCAGCGCTTTATTCGCGTCGTTTCGCCCCATCCTTATTTGCTGTACGCAAGAATCGCTCAGTGGTTTGATGCGGCGAGGCAATCGTTGGTCGTACCCGGTATTCATCCAACGGCGTGTGTTGATCCGACGGCAGTTGTCTCACCCAGTGCTTGGGTCGGGCCACATGCGGTGATTGGCGCCCGATCTGTTGTGGGATCGATGGCTCGGATTTGTGCTGGCACAGTCATAGGGATCGATGTATCGATCGGTGACTCGAGCGTGTTGCATCCTAAGGTTTGCGTATATGACAGCGTGTCCATTGGCGCGCGAGCGATCGTTCATAGCGGGGCCGTCCTGGGGGCTGATGGTTTCGGATTTGCACCTGACCCAACCCTAGGTAAAGGTGCGTGGGGCAAGATCCCTCAATTAGGTAAGCTAGTGATCGGCGATGATGTAGAAATTGGTGCAAATACGACGATTGACCGTGGCGCGCTTGAAAACACCATCATTGAAAACGGGGTCAAGCTTGACAATCAAATCATGATCGCGCATAACTGCGTGATTGGCGAGCACACTGCTATTGCTGCGTGCGTTGGGATTGCTGGTTCGACCAAAGTCGGTAAGCGTTGCACGATTGGGGGCGCCTCCATGCTCTCGGGGCATTTAACGCTGGGCGATGATGTACACATCTCGGGCGGTACTGCTGTTACCGCGAACATCACTAAACCGGGTAGGTATACAGGCGTATTTCCCTTCGCTGAGCATGCTGAGTGGCAGAAAAATGCAGCAGTGATCGGGCAACTTTCGCAATTGCGTAAACGTCTGCGAACGGTTGAGCGCGACTCATAATATCTGTGGTGAAATACAGCCTGAATAGCTGATTGGATTGTTATGCAACTTGATATTAAGCAAATCATGTCGGTGTTACCACACCGATACCCTTTATTATTAATCGACCGAGTACTTGAACTGGTACCTGGAGAGCACGCCCGCACCTTAAAAAACGTATCGATCAACGAAGCTTTTTTTGCAGGGCATTTTCCTGAGCATCCAGTGATGCCCGGCGTATTAATTGTCGAAGCGTTGGCTCAGACAGCGGCGGTCCTTTCGATTGTCACAGGTAGTGGTCTTGACGCCACTGATAAAGAAAATAGTGTCTACTATCTGGCTGGTATAGACAATGCGCGGTTTAGAAAACCAGTGGTCCCAGGCGATCAGTTGATTCTCGAAGTCGTAGCTGAACGCCTTGGGCGCAGTATTTGCCGCTATCAAGGGCGTGCACTGGTCGATGATCAAGTCGTTGCCGAGGCGAAACTGATCTGTGCGATTCGTTCTGTGGAAGCCTGATGTCTGAGCTCATTCACCCCACAGCGATTATTGATCCTGCGTCTCGGATAGACCCGACGGTCAGTGTCGGTGCCTTTTCTGTGATTGGCGCGAACGTTTCAATTGGGGCTTATACAAAAATTGGCTCGCACTGTGTGATTGACGGCCATACCACTATTGGTGAGCATAATAACTTCTACCGGTTTTGTTCTATCGGTGGCATGCCTCAAGATAAAAAGTACGCAGACGAACCAACTAAGCTCACGATCGGCGACCGAAATACCGTTCGTGAATATGTCACCATCAACACGGGTACCCAACAGGACGTCGGCGTGACTCGAGTCGGATCCGACAATTGGATCATGGCGTACGTCCATATTGCCCACGATTGTCAAGTAGGCGATAACACGATCTTAGCCAACGGCGTGCAATTAGGCGGGCATGTTCATGTTGAAGATTGGGCGATTCTTGGCGGTTTGACTGCAGTGCATCAATTTTGCCGAGTCGGTGCGCATAGCATGACAGGTGGGCACAGCGCACTGCGTCTTGATGTGCCCCCTTTTGTCATGGCGGCAGGTAACCCTTGCTCTCCTGTTGGTATCAATGCCGAAGGTTTAAAACGCCGCGGTTTTTCTACGCAAGAGATCGCAGCGCTCAAAGAAGGGTACAAAATCATTTATCGTAACGGCCTTGTTTTGGCCGACGCTTGTGATGCCCTGCGGGTAAAACAGCAGGCTGAGCCAAGTGTCGCGAATGCACTGCAGGTGTTTTTGGATTTCTTTGCGATTTCAACCCGAGGCATTCTCCGACCATGAGCTTGACGCTCGGGCTCGTCGCTGGCGAGCCCTCAGGTGACATGATTGCTGCCCGCGTCTTAGAGGGCCTCAATGCCATTTCTCCAAACGTGATTGCCCAGGGGATTGGTGGCCCCGCATTAGCCTATGAAGGTCTTGATATCTGGCATCCCATGCATGCCTTGACTGTGTTTGGATATGTTGATGCGTTAAAGCGATTGCCCACGCTCATTGGTATCCATCGAGATGTTAAACAACGCTGGTTGCACAAACCACCCGACGTTTTTCTTGGTATTGATGCACCAGACTTTAATCTTAGGCTTGAAGCGCAACTCAAGGCAGCAGGCACGCCGACGGTACATCTCGTGGGGCCTTCTATTTGGGCCTGGCGCTATGAACGTATCCGCTTAATCAAGCAGGCTGTCTCGCATATGCTGGTGTTATTTCCCTTTGAAGAAGAGATTTATCAAAATGAAGGGATTCCAGTCACTTATGTGGGACATCCACTGGCGGACGCGATCCCTTTCACCCCTGATTTAGTCGCTGCCAGACAACGACTGAACCTTGAGGTGAGCGCCAGAATTGTCGCCATCTTGCCTGGTAGCCGATCCTCTGAAATCGCGGTGTTGGCACCTCGGTTTTTAGCGACGGCAGAGAGGCTCTTCAAGCGGGATTCGAGCCTGTCGTTTGTTGTGCCGATGGTCAACGAGGCTCGTCGGCAGCAATTTGAAAAGCTGGCCAAGCAGTTCAACCTACCAAGTTTGCAGGTTGTGACTCAAAGTGCTGAGCTAAGCGCTGCCAGCAAACCTATTGCCTGGGATGTCATTGAAGCCAGCAACGTTGTGCTGGTGGCCAGTGGCACCGCAACACTTGAAACAGCACTTTTCAAGAAGCCGATGGTGATTTCTTATTATCTGCCGGCGCTCATGCGTAGAATCATGGCCTGGAAGTCCAAACAAGAGCGCCCCTATCTCGATTGGGTCGGTTTGCCCAATATCTTGGCGGGAGAATTTGTCGTGCCAGAGTTATTGCAAGACGACGCAACCCCTGAAAAACTTAGTGAGGCGGTCTGGCAACTACTCACCGACGATAACAGGCAGCGAGCGATTGCTGAGCGTTTTCTTGAGATGCACCACACCTTAAAGCGCGATACGGCTACGATTGCCGCCCAAGTCATTGCCGACGTTGCTCATGCTTCTCGATGATTCGTCTTGGGTCGGCAAAGTGGTCGCTGGTGTGGATGAGGCGGGCAGAGGGCCGCTAGCAGGGGCCGTTTTTGCAGCTGCCGTGATTTTGGATCCAGTACGCCCAATCTCAGGGCTTGCCGATTCAAAAAAGCTGAGTGAAAAGCAGCGTGATTTGCTCGAACCAATCATTAAAAAGCAAGCATTCGCTTGGTGTATCGCCAGCGCTTCTGTCGAAGAAATCGATCAAATGAATATCTTGCAGGCAACGTTGTTGGCGATGCAACGGGCAGTGCACGGTTTGACTATTTATCCTCAGATTGCGTTGGTAGATGGCAATCAACCCCCCTCGCTCAGGTGTGAGGTTCAGACTATCGTTAAAGGTGATTCAAAAGTTGCTGCTATCTCAGCAGCGTCTATACTGGCCAAGACAGCGAGAGATGCAGATTTATCGCGACTTGCTGAGCGCTACCCAGGCTATGCATTTGAACAACACAAAGGGTATGGCACTGCGCTGCATTTGCAACGTTTGACGCAACTTGGGCCTTGCCCAGCGCACCGACGCAGCTTTGGGCCGGTTAGAAAATTATTGGATAACGTTTGAAACACATTGAATCCCGCGCGAACCCGCTTTTTAAACAGCTGTATAAATGGCAATCGTCGGCAGGTCGTCGTCAAGAGCCAGTTCTGTTCGATGGCATCCATCTTTGCCAATCCTGGTTGGATCACGATAAATTGCCCCGGTTGGCAATCTTTGATATCGCCAGGGTAGAACAGCCTGCTCTGGCTGCGTTGATTGACAGATTGCCGCAAGAGCTTTGTGTCACGATGCCCGCAGGCTTACTGGCCGGTTTAGCGGATGTACAAACCGATCAGGGTGTCATCTTTGTTTGCGATGTGCCTACTTGGACCATGCCCAAACGGTTTGAAGAATCGATTGTTTTATTGGATCGTATTCAAGACCCGGGTAATGTCGGTACGTTACTACGTACCTGTGCCGCTGCTGGGATCAAACGCGTACTATGCGCAAAAGGCACAGCAGCACTCTGGTCGCCTAAAGTTCTTCGCAGCGCACAAGGTGCGCATTTTGCGCTCAAACTCTATGAGCAACTGGATTTGGTAGAGATTTGTAAAACGACCAGTCTGCCTATCGTTGCAACGACGCTAGACAAATCGACTGACTTATACGACGCCAAATTACCCGACCAGTGTGCCTGGGTGTTCGGCCATGAAGGGCAGGGCGTTGATCCTGAGATCTTGTCTCAAGCAAAGCTGCGGATCAATATTCACCACGACAAAGCGGCCGTCGAATCGCTAAATGTCGGGATTGCAGCCGCCATTTGTTTATTTGAGCAACGTCGACAGCATAGAGGTCGATAGACCAGACCAATTGTTAGCCCATGCCTGCCTTCAGAGCGATTGAGGTCTAGTAAGCGGTGTGTCGATCTAAACCCACGTCCTGAAGCACCGTGGTTGAGATTTCTTCAATCGATTTGGTCGTCGTCGATAGCATCGCTATCCCATCGCGACGCATCAAGCGTTCAGCTTCTGCCACTTCATATCGACATTGTTCGATCGAACAGTATTTGCTGTCCGGGCGTCGCTCGTGTCTAACCTCTGACAAGCGATCGGGTTGGATCGTCAATCCGAAGAGTTTGGATCGGTAAGGCAGAATCGTGGCGGGCAGTGACTGACGTTCGAAATCCTCGGGGATGAGCGGGTAATTGGCAGCTTTCACACCGTACTGCATGGCCAGATACAAGCTAGTGGGCGTTTTTCCGCAACGAGAGACCCCGACAAGAATCACGTCTGCCTGTGCCAACCCGGTGACGAACTGCCCGTCGTCGTGAGCCAAACTGAAATTAATGGCGTCTATCCGGCTGCGATATTGTTTTGTGTTGACGCCACTGTGTAATTTACCCATCGAGTGGCTCGATTTCATCCCGAGATTCTGCTCAAGCGGCTCGACAAAGGCACCAAACAGATCTAAAAATAGGGCGTTTCCTGTTTTTACCCGCGCAAGTACGTCGGGGTTTACGAGTGTTGTGAAGACAATGGGGACTGTTCCCTGATCTGCCGCCACTCGATTGATGCGCTGAACGACATCATCGGCTTTGGTCACGCTGTCGATGAAAGGTACCCTGACTTGTTTAAAACTGACCGACTCAAACTGCGATAACACCGAGTGGCTAAAGGTTTCTGCCGTAATACCCGTGCCGTCCGAGATGATGAAAACGGTGCGAGCGGTAGGGGTATTTGTATGACTCATAAAAACCTTTTTTGCGGGCAGGGATAGTACAATGTTGCTTTGCAATATACATCTTGTTGTAGCGGCTTGTCTTTGCCACTGGCGTTCTTTTTTTCGAGATGCAAGGCTGGTTCGGTCAGTTTGTTTTGTTTGAGTAAATCGCAAATTGACCCAACTCGCTTTCTTATATTGTTAAAGGTGGTTTCATGTCCTACGTTATAGCTTTTGAGCAACTCCGCATGACGGATGTTGACTCAGTCGGAGGTAAGAACGCTTCTCTCGGTGAAATGATCAGTCAGCTCTCTGGTGCTGGGGTTCGGGTGCCTGGTGGTTTCGCGACCACTGCCCAAGCGTTTCGTGATTTTTTGTCTGATACTGGTCTCGACAAGCGGATCGCCGAGCGACTGACGACCCTTGATCCTGAGGATGTTCGTGAGCTGGCAGTGGCCGGCGCCGAAATCCGTGGCTGGATCGTGGGTGCGCCATTACCCGAGCGGCTCAATGCCGATATCCGCACGGCGTTTGCCGCACTCGATGTAGACGGACAAGGCTCTTTTGCCGTTCGCTCATCAGCAACGGCTGAAGATTTACCGGATGCTTCTTTTGCTGGTCAACAAGAGACGTTTCTGAACGTGGTTGGCATCGATGATGTCATCGATAAAATTCGCCACGTCTTTGCCTCGCTATACAACGATAGAGCGATTTCCTATCGCGTGCACAAAGGCTATGCACACGCCGAAGTGGCTTTGTCGGCCGGTATCCAGCGCATGGTACGTTCGGATAAAGGCAGTGCAGGCGTCATGTTTACGCTTGATACCGAGTCTGGCTTTGAAGACGTGGTGTTTGTGACGTCATCCTACGGTCTGGGTGAAACCGTTGTCCAGGGTTCTGTTAATCCTGACGAATTCTATGTGTTTAAACCCACGTTGGCGTCGGGTCACTATCCCATCGTGAATCGTCGTATCGGTTCAAAATTGATCAAAATGGAATTCGACCCCGCGCGTACCGAAGGTCGCGCCGTCCGCACGGTCGATGTGCCTGTCTCAGAACGTAACCGTTACTCGCTGACCGATGAGGAGGTCATTGAGCTATCTAAGTATGCCGTCATTATCGAAAAGCACTATCAGAGACCTATGGATATCGAATGGGGACGAGACGGTGTCGATGGCAAAATTTATATTTTGCAAGCTCGCCCAGAGACCGTTAAATCTCAACAAGCTGCGAACGATATTCAACAACGTTATCGTTTGAAAGCGACTGGCGACATCATCGTGACGGGTCGCGCCATTGGTCAGAAAATTGGCTCGGGTCCGGTCAAAATTGTCGGTGATATCTCGGAAATGGATCAGGTTCAAGCCGGAGACGTTCTCGTCACAGACATGACCGACCCCAACTGGGAGCCCGTCATGAAGCGCGCCTCAGCGATTGTGACCAATCGTGGTGGCCGTACCTGTCATGCTGCAATCATTGCGCGTGAACTTGGTATCCCCGCTGTGGTGGGATGTGGCAATGCGACTGATTTGCTCAAACAAGGGCAGCACGTCACTGTTTCTTGCGCTGAGGGGGATGAAGGACGCATCTATGACGGTCTCATTGAGACGGAAGTACAAGAAGTTCGCCGTGGTGTAATGCCCGACATCGACGTCAAGATCATGATGAACGTCGGTAATCCCCAATTGGCGTTTGATTTTTCGCAGATTCCGAACGAGGGCGTTGGGCTTGCCCGTTTAGAATTTATTATCAATAACAACATCGGCATACACCCTAAAGCGGTTTTAGACTATCCAAATATCGACCACGACTTAAAAGTAGCCGTTGAGTCAGCTGCAAGAGGTTATGCAAGTCCTCGTGCTTTCTTCGTTGAAAAGCTTGCTGATGGTATAGCGACAATCGGTTGCGCCTTTTACCCCAAACCCGTTATCGTCCGTCTGTCCGATTTCAAGTCTAACGAATATCGAAAATTAGTCGGTGGTTCGCGCTACGAACCAGAAGAAGAAAATCCGATGTTGGGTTTCCGAGGGGCATCGCGCTATATATCGGCAGACTTCGCTGAGTGCTTCAAAATGGAGTGCGAGGCACTCAAGCGTGTTCGTGATGAGATGGGATTAACCAACGTTGAAATCATGGTCCCCTTCGTCCGTACGGTCAAGCAAGCAGAGCGTGTCATTGCCCTGTTAGCCGGTCACGGCTTAGTCCGGGGTCAAAACGGTTTGAAAATTGTGATGATGTGTGAAGTCCCCTCAAACGCAATTCTGGCAGAGCAGTTTTTAGAGCATTTTGATGGTTTTTCGATTGGTTCTAACGATATGACGCAATTAACCCTTGGGCTTGATCGAGACTCAGGGATGGAGCTGCTCGCCGCCGATTTTGATGAACGCGACCTCGCGGTGAAATTCATGCTGACTCGGGCGATTCAGGCGTGTTTGAAAGCGGGCAAATATGTCGGGATATGCGGGCAAGGCCCCAGCGATCATTTGGATTTTGCCAAGTGGCTCGTGGGTGAAGGTATTTTGTCTATGTCACTTAACCCTGACACCGTGGTTGATACCTGGCAGAAGCTAGCCGCTACATAAGCAGCAAGATCGACGTATTTTGCTGTGTGAAGTGGTTACGGCGCCAGCCTTTCGAGGCTGGCGTTTTTGTTGATGTACTTAACCTATCTCGTCGCATGTTTCATGAGCCGATCTTTTTCTCTAGCCCAGTCTTTCTCTTGCGCCGCATCGCGCTTGTCATGCAGTTTCTTGCCTTTGCCAAGCCCGAAGTCGAGTTTGATTCGCCCGTTTTTATAGTGCAAGTTGATCGGGACAAGGGCAAAGCCTTTTTGTTCGACTTTACCGATTAATTTGCTGATTTCTTCTGCCTTCAAGAGCAGTTTTCTGGTGCGAGTGGCATCTGGGTGAATATGGGTCGACGCTGAGTTCAGGGGGCTAACATGCATGCCCAATAGCCACAGCTCGCCGTCCAGTACAACAACATAACTCTCTTTTAATTGAGCTCGACCGGCGCGAATTGCCTTAACCTCCCAGCCTTGAAGCACGATCCCCCCTTCGAACCGTTCCTCGATGAGATAGTCGTGAAAGGCTTTTCGATTTTCAATAATGCTCATAAATCCATTGTGCCGGTAAAATCCATGATTTTAGCCCTTTGTCGTTAGCCTATGCATTCTATTGAGCGCTCTGTCCTTGTGCCTTACAGTGTCAGCCAAATGTTTGATTTGGTTGCCGATGTATCGAGTTATCCAGATTTCATGCCTTGGTGTGGCGGGGCTAGCGTCAGAGAACAAACCGATACAGGGATGATTGCGTCTGTGACCATTGCCCTTGGCTCGATCAAACAGACGTTTACCACGCGCAATACCCATCAGTATCCAACCAATATTCACCTAGCGTTACTGGATGGTCCGTTTTCTGCCTTGACAGGCAATTGGGCCTTTCACCCTCTGGGCGATGAGGCCTGCAAGGTCGTGTTTAGTTTGCAGTATGAGTTTTCGAGTCGGACGCTGGGTGCTTTAGTTGGGCCAATATTTAACCGCATCGCGAGCAGTTTTATTGACTCTTTCACCAAGCGTGCTGAAGAGAAATACGCGTGACAACGACCGTCGACAGTAACGAAGGGCAACTCATGGAAGTGTCGGTTTGCTACGCACGATCACACGAGGTTTGGTTGGTTACGACGCTGCTGCCCTCAGGCAGTGTTGTGAGAGATGCCATTCGATCAAGTAAGTTTCGTGAACAATACCCGCTGATTGATGTGGCTAAAGCCACTGTTGGTGTGTACGGTAAACTGGTTTCCATGGATCATGTTCTCGTCTCTGGTGATCGAGTTGAAATCTATCGGCCCTTGACGTTTGATCCGAAAGTGTCACGTCGTCGTCGCGCGGTTCATCGTGAAAAAGCTCGCCACATCAAGAAAAAAATGCCAGTCGATGATTTAACCAAGCCGACCTGAGCGACGAAATACTTGGTCGTGAACAGTGGCATTAGCACAAGCATTTAAACAAGAGGGAGGAGTAGATCTTGGATACTGAGTTGAGCGATGAGCAACTGGCGTTTGCACAGGCTGCCAGAGAGTTTGCACTGGGCGAGTTCGCCCCCTATGCTGCTCAATGGGATCAGCAATCTATTTTCCCCACGGAAGCGTTTCGAAAAGCGGGCGAGCTTGGTTTTTGTAGCCTTTACGCTGCTGAGGAAATCGGTGGCTTGGGCTTGTCCCGCTTGGATGCTTCCCTGGTGTTTGAAGAGATGGCTGCCGTTGATCCCTCAACCACCGCTTTTTTAACCATTCACAATATGGTCACCTGGATGGTCGGCGAGTGGGCCACCGCGTCAGTGAAGGCAGAATGGGGGGAGGCCATGGCGAGTGGTCAGAAGTTGGGGTCGTACTGCCTAACTGAGCCTGGCTCAGGTTCAGATGCAGCCTCTCTGGTGACACGCGCCGACTTGGTCGGTGACCACTATGTGCTCAACGGCGCCAAAGCATTTATTTCTGGGGCAGGTGATACTGATGTCCTGATTGTGATGGCTCGCACAGGTGGGGACGGTGCTTCAGGTGTGTCTTCCTTTGTCGTTCCAGCCGACACTGCCGGGATTACATACGGGCGCAAAGAAAATAAGATGGGCTGGAACAGCCAAAGCACGCGTGCGATTGTGTTTGAAAATGCGAAAATCCCTCGCGCAAACTTGCTGGGACGAGAGGGGGAGGGCTTCAAATTTGCCATGCGTGGGCTGGACGGTGGTCGAATCAATATCGCGACCTGTTCCGTGGGGGCTGCGCAAGGGGCGTTGGATGCGGCTCGCACTTACATGCATGAACGCAAACAATTTGGTCACGCACTTGCTGAGTTTCAAGGTTTGCAGTTCAAGTTTGCGGATATGGCTACCAATGTGGTCGCTGCCCGTCAAATGGTACGTTTGGCGGCGTGCAAGCTAGATAGTCATTCACCTGACGCCTCGACCTATTGTGCAATGGCCAAGCGTTTTGCCACAGACTTGGGGTTTCAAGTCTGTCTTGATGGACAACAATTGCACGGTGGATATGGCTATTTAAAAGACTACCCCCTAGAGCGCTTGGTTCGCGACACACGAGTGCATCAGATCCTTGAGGGGACCAACGAAATCATGCGAGTCATCATTGCTAGACAACTTTTAGAGAAGGGTGCAGACATAAGATGAGCGATATTGTTTTATTCGAAGAGCTGGTTTGTGATAATGGCAGTAAGTTAGGTTTAGCCACACTGAATACCCCGAAAACATTGAACGGTTTATCGCTCGACATGAACCGTTTGCTGGTCAGTCAGTTCGAACAATGGGCCGATGATGCCAATGTGGTTGCCGTGTTGCTGCGCGGTGCCGGTGATAAGGCGTTTTGCGCTGGGGGTGATTTGCACTCGCTCTACCAGGCCATGACTGAACATCCTGACCAGTCTGCTACGGTGCAAGGCTATCCGGGGACGTTTTTTTCTGAAGAATATGCGTTTGACTATCGACTACATACATTTCCCAAGCCTATTATCGTGTGGGGCGACGGGATTGTGATGGGTGGAGGACTTGGGTTAATGATGGGTGCTAGCCACCGTGTCGTTACCGAGACATCGCGCTTGGCTTTTCCAGAAATCACCATTGGTTTGTTTCCTGATGTCGGCGGCACCTGGCTGCTCAACCGCTTGCCAGGTAAAACGGGATTGTTTTTGGGGCTCACTGGTGCTCAGATCGGTGCTTCAGATGCGCTTTATACAGGGATGGCGGATTATCACCTACCGAGGGCCACTTGGGATAGCTTGATTGCTCAGCTTAAACAGCAGGTGTGGGCCCAAGGGGCGACAGGCCAGCAGGCAAGCTCAGCTGAAGCGGCACAGGCGATCCGAGTAGCCAATGACAGTTTGATTCATGCCATTCTCGATCAACTGAGCGTGGATCCAACCCCAATGATGGGTACTTTGCAACAACATGCGCCTTTCATTCAGAAACTATGCAGCGGCTCTGACTTGAATCGAATTGTGGCAAACCTGCTCGCGCTAGCCGACCATGCCGACCCTTGGCTGCAGAGGGCTGCTAAGACGCTGGCCGCTGGTTCACCGGGATCAGCGCGGTTGACCTTTGAACTGCTCAAACGCACGAAACATGTTTCGCTTGCTGAGGCCTTCAGAATCGAAATGGTTGCAGGGATGGGTTGTGCTGTTCATGGTGATTTCGCTGAGGGAATTCGCGCCTTGTTAATCGATAAGGATAAACAACCGAAATGGAATCCAGCGACGCTTGATGGGGCGACCGCTGAGTGGGTCAGCAAGTTTTTTAAGGCGCCCTACACGGCAGAGCAAGACCCCTTAAGGGGTCTTGGCAGACAGTAGTCAGGCTAGCCAGCCTTACTAATCGAATAGGGCAACGCGAGTTGCTCTATTTTTAATGCTGGATACGCGGCAAGTGCCAGGCTATCAGTTTCCATCACGGCAAACGGTGACTCAAATAAGAGATAGGTTTTGTCATCAGTATTGACGGCGTTAATCACTCGGCCACACGGTTGGTTATCGTCACGTGTATTGATGACATCGTCACCCCCGTTGACGCTGAGCCGATCTGTGCCCGCGTTGGGCCAATTGATCCTGCCCATCGTCATCCGGCGCTTGAGTGTGCCGCGATAATGGCTGCGAGCAACAATCTCTTGACCGGGGTAACACCCTTTGGTGAAGCTGACCCCTCCGATCAGATCGAGATTGATGGTTTGGGGGATGAATAAATCTTGTGTTGACGCCTCAATCCAAGGTAAACCGGCCGTGAGATCGGCCAAAGGCCAAGCGAAAGACGAATCGTCTTGAAGTAATGCGGTGAACATCGGGTTTGCTTGCGTGGTCTGATCTGTTCGCGTGGCATCCGTCATCCACCACCAGCGCAGGCTGTTTGGTGTGGACGCAGGGGCATTGACAAAGTAACCAAGCGCTGAATGGATCAGGTCATACGGCTTGACGGGTAAAACCATGCCCAACGCGTCATTCAGCGCAGGCAAACGCGTGGCCGCACAACTGATCCCGTAGATGGTCATCGCAGGCTTGATCACCTTTACTTTTGCTCGCAAGACGAACATCGACAGCCGTTTAATGACGCTGTCAGCAATATCGGACCGAATCATGGCTAGCACAGCGGGCTCGTCTTGCTGGACTAAACCTGTGTTGATAAAGACGCCTGAGCCAAGCAAACGACCCTGAGCTGTGCAGTAGCCGGCCAGTCTCGCCTCGTCGGCAGCAGCACCAGCGATGTCATTAGTCAGCTGTCCCTGCAAGAAAGACAGGGAATCAGCCCCTGTAAAACCCACGACCGTGAGTGCTGACAGCGAGTAAATCGCGCCCAAACTGCCAGCCTCATCGGGCATGGCGGTATCGGTTAAACGTGTTGAAAGAGGGTGCATAGACTTCACTTCCTAAAAAAGACATCCATCATCGCCTATAGCTTGATCATACCAATCTGGTGACGGGTTGCTTAAAAATCACAACCTTATTGGGGTCGTCTCCTGTTGGCCGATCAAATTCCCCCACCTGATCCCTCCGTATCCGGGCCAAGGGCGATGCCGGCCAGCGGCGTCACTCCTAATGACGTGGCCAAATGACGTGACGAAGATGGATGAAGACATTCCGAGTCGAGGTATTCCATTAAACTAATGCCCATGAATTCTTTGCTTAAATTATTTGCCTATTTGTTGGCGCTGATCGTGATCGTCATCGCCTCGATCTTCGGCTTGGCTTATCATTGGGCGACAGAAAAATTTGTTTTGCAGACGGCTTACGTCGATCTGCTTGTTCCTAGCGGCAGCAACCCTGCTGGGATTGCGCGCATCATGAATCAGGCAGGGATTGAGCTTGAACCTTCGTTGTTTTCCTGGTTAGCGCGCTTGTCTCAGTTAGATAAAAAAATAAAGGCAGGCGGCTATCAGATAAGACAAGGGGATACCCCCTGGACAGTCTTGCAGCGCATGGCGCAAGGCGACGTCAGTTCGCGTCAAATCACCTTGATTGAGGGTTGGACGCTTAAACAAATATTGACAGCGCTTGATGCGCAACCAGACCTGGCACATCTTCTCAAAGGCGATCGTCATGAGCAGATCGTACAGGCGATCGGGATTCAACATCCCTATGCTGAAGGCTTGTTCTTTCCTGATACGTATATTTATTTTGCTGGGACGTCAGATGCCGAATTGCTGGCGAGAGCCTACAAAGCTCAGCAGCAAATTCTCGATCGAGCTTGGGAATCCAGAGATGCAGACTTGCCGCTACGCAGCCCCTACGAAGCATTGATTCTGGCGTCCATTATCGAGAAAGAGACGGGCTCGGCAAGCGATCGAGCCCGTATCGCCAGTGTCTTTGTGAACCGCCTGAAAGCTGGCATGCCTTTGCAAACAGACCCTACCGTGATTTACGGGCTAGGCGACAGTTATGACGGCAAAATCCGGAAAAAAGATTTACAAACAGATACCCCCTGGAACACTTACACGAGAACTGGGCTTCCGCCCAGCCCCATCGCCAGTGTCGGAAGAGGGGCGCTGTACGCCAGCTTGCATCCAGAAAAGAGCAATTATCTTTACTTTGTCGCACGAGGCGATGGTAGCAGTGCGTTTGCGAGCACACTCTCAGACCACAATAGAAACGTTGCAGCCTATATACTGAGTAGAAAGCCGTGAATTTACAGAAAGATACGCGTTTTTCGAGGGTCATATGACGAAGTTAGGTGGTGGTCAGTTCTTGACGCTCGAAGGTGTTGATGGGGCAGGCAAAAGCACTCATGTGGATTGGATCGTTGACCGTTTACGGCACGCTGGCCTTGACGTGATTTCAACGCGTGAGCCGGGTGGTACGAGTATCGGTGAGCAATTGCGTGAGTTATTGCTGCATCGATCGATGCATCTAGAAACAGAGACTTTGCTGATGTTTGCCTCTCGATGCGAGCTTGTGCGCACGGTCATCGAACCAGCATTACAGGCGGGTAAATGGGTCGTGTGCGACCGCTTTACTGATGCGACTTTTGCGTATCAAGGCGGTGGACGTCAGTTGTCCGCTTCGCGTATTGAAGCGCTTGCTCAATGGGTTCATCCCACGCTTAATCCTGATCGTACCTGGGTGTTCGATGTACCGTTGGCCCTCGCTCGAGAGAGACTTAATCGTCACGGCAATCAAGATCGCTTCGAGCGTGAAGCCGATGCTTTTTTTGAAAGAACCCGGTCTGTTTACCGACAACGAGCCCATGATGACCCTGCACGTATGCTTTTGGTTGACTCGTCACGCAGCATTGAAGAGATTCGACAAACCTTAGGCGTTGATATTGATTCGCTCATTGAGCGACATCAACGAAAGTGATGACCTACGCCACATTTTTACCTTGGCAAACAGCCGTCGCAACGCAGTGGCTTGGTCAGCGAGAGAGATTTGCCCACGCCTGGCTCATCCATGGGTTAGCGGGGATTGGTAAGCGTGAGTTTGCATTGGCAGCTGCAGCCTCATTGCTATGTGAATCACCGGTAAAAGGGCTCGCCTGTGGGAAATGCCTCGCCTGTGGTTGGGTTGCCATGGGTCATCATCCTGATTTCAAGCGGATTCGTCCTGAGGCGCTTGCCGCTGAAGAAGGGGCCGCGAATGCGGGCGATGCGGATGCGGTCGGCAGCGAGTCGGGCGAAGCCTCGGCAGGGTCGAAACGAGCACCTTCCAAGGAGATTCGAGTTGAACAAATCAGGGGCTTAGAAACTTGGTTTAACACAGGCACTCATCGATCAGGCTATCGTGTGGTGTTAATTTATCCGGCTGAATCGTTAAATGCGATTTCAGCTAACACCTTGCTTAAAGTGCTTGAAGAGCCCGCGCCACAGACAATTTTTTTATTGGTTGCAGATGCACCCGACCGGTTGCTGGCGACCTTGCTATCGCGTTGTCGTCGCTTGCCACTGGCAACGCCCAGCCGAGAATCCTCCATCAATTGGCTGTCTAGTCAAGGGGTGCAATCCCCCGACCAATGGTTGGCAGCTGCTGGGGGAGCTCCCGTTTTAGCCAAGCAACTCGCTGGACAGCAACCAGAGCCTTGTCCCCAGTGGTTGAGTGGCTTGATGGATGGGATTGCGACCCAACGTCAGTTCGACCTTGGACAGCTGGTCGACCTACTCGCAAAGCTGCCAACCAACCAGTGGATCGACAGTTTGCAGCGAGTCTGCGTCGATTTGCTCATGGCGGCCAATCACTTGCCCTTGAGATACTTCCCAACATTGAGTCCAAGTCTGGCGGCAATTGCATTAAAAGCTGACCGCAAAGTGCTCAGCGACCTATCTCAGTGGATAGATCAGCAAATGCGTTTAGCCAACCATCCACTGAACAGCAAACTATTTGCGCAAAGCATGCTTCAACGCCTTGTGTCTTCGTGTAGATCCAGTCCATCAAATAAGAGTTCTCATGTACGTTGATTCACATTGCCATGTTGACTTCCCTGCGCTGGCAACTCAGATGCCGGATATTTTGCTGCGAATGCAGGCTAATCGCGTGAGCACAGCGCTTTGCGTGAGCGTCAACTTACCAGACTGGCCGAATCTGCTGGCTCTCGTCGAGCAACACCCCGAACTCTGGGCTTCAGTTGGTGTACACCCCGATTACGAGGATACGATTGAACCGACGGTTGATGACCTCGTCTCTCGAGCAACCCATCCTAAGGTCGTCGCGATTGGCGAAACTGGGTTGGATTATTTTCGTTTGACGGGCGATCTCGATTGGCAACGTAACCGCTTCCGTCAACATATCAGAGCGGCCAAAGCGTGTGGTTTGCCCTTGATTATTCACACACGCTCATCCTCTGAGGACACGCTTGCAATTATGCGTGAGGAGGGCGCCGCTCAGGCACGCGGTGTCATGCATTGTTTTACCGAGTCATGGGATGTGGCACAACAGTCGATGGATATGAATTTCTACATTTCGTTTTCAGGGATTGTGACGTTCAAAAATGCAACGTCTTTGCAAGACGTCGCCACTAAAATGCCACTAGATCGCCTTTTGATAGAAACAGATTCGCCCTACCTGGCCCCGGTACCGCATCGCGGCAAACTCAATGACCCTTCTAAAGTCATCCATGTGGCAGAAAAAATTGCTGAGCTTCGCAGCGTACCCGTGAGTTTAATCGAAGAGGCTTCTACCGATAATTTCTACACTTTATTCAACAAGATAAACCACTGAGGTACGTTTTTATGAAAGTTGCATATCGCTTTTTTAAGCGTTTGTTGGTGGGATTACTGGCCTCTGTAGCGTTGCTGTTGACCTTCGCGTTGCCTGCAGTGGCTGCCGACAAAGCCGATGTTTGGGTCTACATCACCAACGATCACGTTGAAGATTTACGTAGCATCCTGGCGCAAGGGTTGGATCCCAATATCAAAAACCCGAAGGGTGACATGCCTGCGATCATGCTGGCCGTCAAAGAGAGTTCGTGGAAGTGTTTTGACCTCTTGCTCAATCAGCCAAAAATCGATCTGAATGTGCATAATGGCTTTAACGAAACGCCGATTATGTACGTTGCCTTTGTGGGCGATTTGGCGAGAACCAAAAAAATGTTGGATAAAGGGGCCGAGGTCAACAATCTTGGATGGACCGCGCTGCACTATGCCGCGATGAAGGGCTACCCAGACATCGTTAATCTGCTTCTGTCCAAAGGTGCTTTGCCCAATGCACCTGCCCCAGACGGGAGCAGTCCCTTAATGATGGGCGTAAAAGGCAACAATTTTAAAGTCGTTCAAGCCCTCATTAATGCCGGCGCAGAGCCAACAGCCCGTAATTTGGCAGGCGAAGACGCGATTGATTTTGCCAACAAGTTCGGTCATGTCGATTGGGCCAAACAAATGACCAAGATTGCCGCAGATCGCAAGGCGAAGGCCATTGCCAAGGCCAAGAATGAGCCTCCAGAGGCAGAACCAGAACCTGAAGCAGCATCGGACCCAGCCGCTGAATCGGTGGCAGGCGTGGTAGCTGGATCAACCACACCACACTAGCTTGTCACGCCATCCACTTCAACCTCGATCTCACCAACCTTGGTCATGTCAGCCGTGACATGTTCTGCAGAATCCAAGGTCATGATGTCAGCGTAATGTGCCCCCATCACGAAATCTGCAGGGGTGTACATTCTGGTGTCGTGTACTGACGCGCCGAGGTTATTGTCCAGTGCGCGCACGTGCAATAAGACCCAAATAGGGAGTTCGGCGATGGCTTGAGCCCCCTGATCCAGCAAAATTTTCAGTGGGCTCTCTTCAGTAATCGCGTGTGTCAACGTCCACGTCAACGAGAAATATGATAATTCGTTCCTGAGTAGGGGCAGATCTCGAGAAACGGCTACCTTCTTGGCAAACAGTATTTTAGCTTTGGCCTTGGAAAATCGAACAAAAATTAGCCCTGTGGTCGTTGCTGTCAATAGCAAGCTGATGAAGAGCTCGACGGTGACGAGCGTATGTCCATAAGTCGTGTGCGGTGCCATCGCGCCATAGCCAACCGTTGTCAACGTTTCTACGCTGAAAAAAAACGCGTACAGAAACGATCCTGGTGGTAGGTTGGAAATCGCTTCGGGTGAGGCAAAGTAAAGGCTGGCAAACAGAATATTCACGAGCAGGTAGATGCCCGTTAGCCCGATGAAAAACTGTGGCCAACTTAAATCCATCGCAACGTGGTATGGATCGCTCAAGTCGAAACGCAAAATGCCTATTTTTGTTGAACGAATCAGGTGTTCACTGTCACGAGCAAAATAAAGCGAAGATTTATTTTTTTGTGCTTCGTCTTTCAAGTGCTATGTCCTCATTTTTTAATGACCGTGCTGGGTAGCAACTCTGGTCTCAACATATTCGTCAATTGATCATAAGGGATCACCCAAGATAGGCTGCCAAACTTGTCGGGTGCTAAGACAACGGGGTCATAGCTTATTTGTAGACCATTGCTGAGCAGCGCAACATTGTCGGTTGCGACAAACGGCCAGATTTTTTTGAACTCATCCAAATCGCCGATGACATCAGCACGGTCTTGCAACCATTGCTCATGTTCACGCCTGACAAGTTGCTCGAAGTCTTTTGATTTATTGGGCAATAACATGCCATCCAGTGTCACCAGTTGATCTGCCAGCGGTAGCCAGTTTAAGTATTGCGTGGTAGAAACAACGTGCTTGGTGTCTGTGAAGATAGCACTATTTAATTGGATAGCCACCAACGCTTTGGTGTTGTGCAACACCGATGATTCGAGTACGACACTTTGACCTGGTTTAGCCATGCTAAAAAAATAAGCCTTGAATGCTGCAATTGAGCGGTGAGGTGGCTTTGACGAACTGTCTATCTCACCCAGCGCGGCGAGAGATTGATCTAAAAAAGCGTTAATTTTGGCGTTTCGGTCAAATACCACCAGTTTGACGGTCACTGTCGGACAGTTACTCACCTTGCAGGTCGGGGCAGTTGCACTGCTTGTCACCACACGATAAGGATAATTCTGCACGGTTGCTGTTTGCGCGACGACAGACGGCAGTCTTAACGGCCCCGAAGCAGCCTTGTCGACAATCGCCACCTCTGCCGTTGACGAGGGCTTATCGACAAGCGTGTCTGCGTGGTCAACCCGCTCTTTGGAGAGGGGCGTAGCAAGTGTGATGTTATCGCTCGGTTTGTTAAACCACTGCCACTGGCTGCAACCAACAAGTGAGGAAAGTATGCAAGAAGCGAAGACAAAGAGCCTGCAGCTCACCAACTTAAACGGTGTATTCATCATTAAAAAAGTTTAATTCATTGAGGCGACTAGCTTATCAGGCTGCCTTCAAGGCTCTTGCGATGTCTTCGCGGATAGAGCTGGGGGTGTCATTGGGCGCATAGCGCTTCATCACATGCCCGTCACGATCAATCAAAAATTTTGTGAAATTCCATTTCACTGCCTCGGTACCAAGCAACCCAGGTTTGCTCGACTTTAACCACTGATAGAGAGGATGCGCATGTTCACCATTCACGTCGATTTTGGCAAACATCGGAAACTCAACCCCGTAATGAGTACGACAAAAGCTCAAAATGGATGCCTCATCACCTGGCTCCTGATGGCCGAACTGATCGCAAGGAAACCCAAGCACGACAAACCCTTGAGAATGAAACTCACGGTAAAGTGCCTGCAATCCATCGTATTGCCCAGTAAAACCGCATTGAGAGGCGACATTGACAATGAGGCAGAGGTATCCCTGGTACTGAGAGAGCGCAGTGTCATGGCCTTCAATGTCTTTAGCAGAGAAATCTTCGAGTTTCATGGGCAGTCCTTGTTTAAGTGTTCAGCGCAGAGAAAGCCTCAATCGCTCGAACGCGGCTACTCTTTAAATCCACGATAGCCAAAGGATAACCTGCGCTGGCACGCGCAAGCGGGCTCGGGTCATGTATTTCTTTAGCGTTTAGGTGAGCGAGCTCAGGCAACCACGTACGGATAAACTCGCCTTTAGGATCAAATTTTTCAGACTGACTCACAGGATTAAACACGCGAAAGTAGGGCGCCGAATCAGCCCCCGTTGATGCACTCCATTGCCAACCGCCATTATTGGCTGCTAATTCACCATCAATCAAATGGCGCATGAAAAACGCTTCGCCCTGACGCCAGTCAATCAGTAAATTCTTGGTCAAAAACATGGCAACGATCATCCGTAAACGATTGTGCATCCAGGCTGTACTGAGCAGTTGTCTCATGGCAGCGTCCACAATCGGGATGCCCGTTCTGGCTTCACACCACGCCTGAAAATCTTCTGTTGATTGTCGCCATTGCACTGCGACGGTTTCAGGTCGCATGGGTTGATGCTTGGATAACGCAGGGAAACCAAACATCAAATGCAAATAAAATTCACGCCATAGCAATTCAGTGATCCATGTCGTTACGCCTTTGTCACCTGTATCGCTCTCACCGTTATTCGTGCTCAATGCCGCGTGTAAGCACTGTTTGACAGAAACGAGACCTGCAGCGAGGTAGGCAGAAATGCTTGAAGTCCCGTTAATAGACGGGTAATTTCGGTCGGTTTCGTAGTTCTTGATGCGATTATCTAAAAACGATTCGATCCGTGCTTCAATGGCGTCGTCATCCACCGGCCAATTTTGTTGAATTGAACTCGGTACAAGAGCAAAGCCTTCAACCTGTTGAGGGATCTCGTCCCCGCAGGGCAGCGTTGCCTGATTCTGACGAGCCGGGCAGGGGATCAATCGATAGGGATGTTGACGCAAAGCGGCTCTGCAGGCCCGCGCAAAGGGCGTAAACACTTTGTAATAAGTGCCAGCCCCCGTTTTTATATCGCCCGGTGTCAATAGTGTGCCACCGTGATGACCTGTGAGGGTGATGTGATTAGCGGCGAGCGTTTGATAAACGGTTCGATCTCTTGTTCGCTCGTTTAATCCAAATTCACGATTGCAGTGAACCTCGTCGATGCGGTGTTCTTGGCAAAACGCCAACAACGCTTGGGGTAGATCGGGCCACCTGGGCACGTACAGCAGCTTTAACGGGATATTCAGTTCACCCAGCTTGCGACTGAGTTCGCGCAGGCTGCGCATCCAAAAGTCAACTTTCGCGGGTGAATCGTGGTGGGATAACCATTGATCTGCTGACACCACAAACAGCCCAATCGTCAATCCAGCTTGTGTTGCCTCAAACAACGCTGGATTGTCGTGCGTCCGAAGATCGGTTCTGAACCAACAAAGCTTATTTTTTTCCGTCATGCTGCCATTTTTCGATCGCTGCGAGGGTATTGCTCACGTGCTGGTCTGGACTCATGCTGTTATAGGTGTAGAGCACTTTGTCGTCAGGGGTAATGACGTAGGAGATCCGGTCGGCAACCCCAGGCATCATTGTCATCGTTGCATCGTAGGATTTCATAATCTTTTTATCTGCATCTGACGCGACGGCGAACTTACCACCGCATGGACCCTTAGAAAACTCTTTGAGCTCTGCCATCCCATCACCAGATACACCAATGACCGTCGCATTCATCGATTTAAACTTATCTGCTGCCTCAGCAAACAGATTGGCTTCAATCGTGCAGCCGTGCGTAAAGGCTTTGGGATAAAAATAGACAACCACTGGGCCTTTTTTTAGCGCCTCTGCCAGTGAGAATTCAAATGACTGACCCGCTAATGCAGCAGGTGCAGAAAACATCGGCCCGGCGGCACCGGGTTTAAGCTCGGCCCAGGCCATTTGACTCAGCAACATAAGACCTGAGGCTGCCAATTGAACAGATAGTCGCAAAGATGTTGAGTTCATGATCAAATCCTAGTAGTTGAGCGTGACGACAGCATGGTTGAACCCTAGGGTATAAGGGTAGCAAGTTTTGATGAATAAAGGTGATTTCATGACCACGTGGCAAAAACGTTTTTTGACTTTATGTTGGCTCGCGTTGAGCTGGCCTTGTGCGAGTGCGCCACTCACCGTTGCCGATGAAGGGGATCCCGCACGTTGGACCCAAGAAGACACGACAGTCGCTCAGCAATATGCCACAGCGAGAAAGGAATTAGCTGCCGCCTACCAAATCAGTCTGGTTGAATGCGCCCGGTTGGAATCTGTTGAAAAACAGCCTTGCCTTGAACAAGCCAAACGCGAATACGAGCAAGAACTCAGTCTATTGGGCTTTCGGCTGGGTCCGGCTCGTTAGTTCATGATGCCTCTAGAGCCACCAAGACTAAATTTGCCGGCACCCAATAGCATCACGGCCAGAGCGGTAAACAAATACATCGCTTGAAGTTCAATCTTCCAGCCACCAACGTCATTGAGTTGCATGAATTGATGGCTGTGGCGAAGATAAATCGCGACCGCCATATTGACGGCGATGATAAACCCACCTAAGCGGGTGAATACACCGATGATAATCAGTGCTGGCGCAATGGCTTCACCAACGAAAACACCGTAAGCAATCCAGGCAGGCCATCCGATATCAGTCACCATCGCGACTATACCTGTGGCGCCTGTCATGAGTTTGGCAAGACCGTGCAGAAAAATGAGCGAACCCAGCATCAGCCTCAGGATCAGTTTGCCAATATCTTCCGTGTTTTGCATGTGGTGGGCTCCGTTGGGCTAGCTTGATTCGTTGCTGGTTTCAACGAGATGCCGCCATGTTAGCAGAGGGAAAATACCATCTGATATCAGGATTAACAAAGTTTTGTCCGGCCCATGTATTAAATTGCGCAATTCGTGTAGCGACGATTTATCCATGCGTAATAACCGCATAATGTATATTATGTAAAGTATTGTATTGAAGTGAAAATGATTGATAATGCGCTACACATGAATCCCTCCCTAACACTCTGTCAATCGCGATGTGGCGTGGTCAGCTAACCAACCTATTCGCTCAACGAACCTTATTCGTCGCTGCACTCATTGGTGCATTGGCGGCTTTGGCCACGATTGGTTTTCGCGAAGGTATCTTTTTGGTCGAACGCGTGATCTTCGGCCCGAATGACGGTTTGGTGGGGATTGCGACTCGGCTGGTGTGGTGGCAACGATTGGTGTCGCCTGCAATCGGTGGCGTCGTTGCTGGATTGATTCTCGAATACGCCCGCAGGCAGCCTGACTTTCGTACAGGCGGCGATTACATGGAAGCCGTCGTGCTGGGCAATGGCGAGTTAGGGGTTAAACCATCCGTGTTAAGGGCAATCTCAGCGACAGCCACCATCGCCTCTGGTGGCGCCATCGGACGCGAAGGCCCCATGGTTCAGCTCGCTGCACTTGCTGGATCGCTGATCGGACGTTGGACAAAAATGCCCATCCCCAGGCGCCGTCTTTATATTGCCTGCGGTGCTGCTGCTGGTTTGGCGACTGCTTATAACGCCCCAATCGCCGGTGCCATATTTATCGCTGAAATTGTGCTTCAGTCAGTGTTAGTCGAGAGCTTGGGGCCATTATTGGTCGCTTCTTTTGTTGCCAACATTGTCGTGCAAGAAATCTTTGGCTATGCGCCTGTGTATGACATGCCTGCTTTCACCCTGAGTTCTGGGGGTGCGAGCCTTGTATTGGCCGCCATTGGATTGTCGGCCGGCATTGTTGCCCCTGTGTATTTGTTTGTGCTGAAAACATCACGCGAGTCGTTTAAACAACTCGCCGCCCCACCCTGGGTCAAACTTGGATTGGGCGGTTTGATTGTTGGGGCAATATCGGTGTTGGCGCCTGGCGTTTGGGGCAATGGTTACAGCGTGGTCAACTCTATTTTGCAGGGCAACTGGCTGTGGCAAAGCTTATTACTGATTTTGGTGATGAAGTTGCTGGCTGTGGCCGCGACCACGGGTTCAGGGGCGATCGGTGGCATCTTCACCCCTACACTGTTCGTCGGGGCCATTTTGGGTGCCTTGTTTGGCGGAGCGAGTCATTTGCTTTGGCCAGATCTTATCCCTATCCCGGCTGCCATTGCCGTGGGGATGGGCGCTTTTTTGGCTGCCTGCACCCATGCCCCGCTGATGTCGGTCCTGATGCTCTTCGAAATGACGGGAAACTACGGCGTTGTTGTACCTCTCATGGCCGCTTGCATTGTGGCGTATTCGATTTCCCGAGCGTTACGCGTGAACTCAATTTATCCCGTCATCCACCAGGGTAGTCAGCACGCTGCCCCGCTGGCGATAGCAACTGATCTATTGCGTAGTAACCCACCCAGCGTATTCCTCCAACAAAGCGTTCGGGACGTTGAGGCAGTGTTTACCAAGTGGCGCTGGCAGCACATTTATGTGGTTGACGAAAACAGACTCTTTCTAGGCGCAATTTCACTGCATGACTTTACGATTACCCTGAAAGATATCAAAGATCTTGATACCCCATGGCCTGCCAGTTTGCTTAAAACTGACTATCCCCGGGTCGTAGAGCAAGCCCCTGTCTGGACGATGATGGAAGTTTTTATCAAACATCCGGGCGAAAGGCTGCCTGTTTTGAACTCAGCATCCATGCTAATGGGTTACATCACCAAGACAGATGTTGTCATGCTTTTTCGTGATATTGCCTCGACAACTTAACCTCGGTATGGCAATCGGCTTAGCTTAGAACGTTCGGGGACAACACCTCTAGAAAGAGGATCCAGGTGTTTGTAAAAAAGCCTGCTCCTCGGGTGTAGACTCACGGCCAATCAGCACATTGCGATGGGGATAACGACCAAACCGATCAATGATGGCTTTATGTCTTAGCTCAGACCGCATGCTGTCGGCCATTTCAGGGCTATCGAACAAGGTCAAGGCCATGCGATGAATAACAGGTGATTCACTGTGCATAAAGGGCATGTAAAGAAAAGCACGCTGGTTAAACGGTAAGGCTAAGTCAGCGCCAAGGGCGATCGCTGATTGAGACAAGGCTAACGCCAGTGGGTCGCAAGCAAATGCCTGAGCCTGATCTCGAAAGATATTCCGGGAAAACTGATCCAGCACAATGATCTCTGCTAGTCGACCTTCTGGCGTTTGACGCCAAGCAAACAGCTCACATTGCGCTGCTGCTGCGTGCAGCTTTCCAAAGCGCTGCTGGATCTGGCGGTCAAATTCAGCAGACTTTTCCCACCATTGTTTGGTGGAAATCTCTTCGAACCAGAACGACAGCACAGTAGCAGCAGAAAAATCCATGGGGTTCCTTTTTTGACGCACTGGCTTTTATAACATCTTGACCTCAATCGCTTGTATCGTAATCAGTCGATTTCTGTGCCTTCGCGTTTGCCGACCGCCCATTCTGGCGCCAGAAGAAAACACCGATCAGTGCCAATAAACCTACAAGCGTTACCATTGTTGCGGGTTTGTGTTGACTGACGTAGTGCCTCGTCTGAAACCAGACATACCAGATTGGAAACCGCGCAGCCGCATCAAAGTCCGGATCAGGACACTGGGTTCCAAATCCGCCCTCAGTATTGAGCAGAGCCCCCTCTTTCACATATCGCTGATAAAACTGCTGTGCTCTGGTGAAATCGTAGACATTCATCCAACCCGTCGCGTGACAAAGCACAGCAGAAAAAGCTTGCGATCGGCTAGGTAGTTCGTCGGCGGCATGGGTTGCAAAATCGGCGGCGAGTTCACGATAGTGAAAGCGCTTCAGCGGCTGGCTTTCGCTGAGCGCGTAGCGACGTTTCTCTTCTTGCGTGACGTGGTTGCCTGGCAAATCCAATGCTGCGCGTTCAAGGGCAGTCAGAGGGGGCTGCACCTCTTTTTCCTTAAGAGACCACGGTTGGTTCTGATATGCCCGACCAGTGCCCCACTCAAAGTTGCCATCTACGTCACGGTAATCCGGGGCTTGCTCGTAACCGATCAACTCCATTCCCCAGCGTTTGGCGAGCGTTGCTGCGGTGAACCAAGCTTTAGCACGCGCCGCACTTGTCCAAGCATGCTTTGCGTCTTCTAGTGCGTCGCCATAGGCTCTGGCAAGCTGACGCGTGGGGACCGTGACGAAGAGGTATTCTCCCTTGCCACCATCAGCGCCCTCATCCCAAACCGTTTGTCCATAGCGAGGGTCGTTATCCTCTGGAAAGTACGGCAACGCCTCAACCACTCTCCCCTCGCGTAAAAGGCGTCTGGCGAGCAAGTAACGCAGTGTGCTTGATACGCTTTTGCCCGAGAAATACTCGACCTCAGGCTTGGGCATCGGTGGCGCAGGCGATGATGGCACGCTGGCGTCGACAAACTGCTTGAGTTCATCGGAGGTCAGTACCCGTTCTGCGACATAGGCCATGTCAGCGTCATAACCTATCCAGGGCTTGTCAAGCGAGGCATTGAGGGTATTTTCGCGATCATCCTGGGACGAGTTTAGTGCGTCGTCTGTCGCCCTTAACGATTGACTTTCAGCCATGACGGCTGCTCGGTAGAAATGCCCCAGGGCGTCAATATATTGGCCGCGTGATAGGGTTAACACACCGATTTCACCTGTGATTAAAGCGGAGTTGCTCGGTTCGATACTGGCGTCTAGCGCAGGGAACCCTTTGACAGCGTTGGCATATGCCTGCGTTGCCGCCTCGATATCTCCACGCTGCAATGCAAGTTTCGCTTTGACCCAAGAGGCCAACACACTTTCGCTTTGAGCCACCAAGATAGCTGCAAAATCGTAGCGACCTGCCCGATAGGCAAGCGCTGCCAAACGATCAGCACCGACCACGTGCGTCACCCCTTGATCTTGAATCGCCTCGATCAGCGCGACTAATAACGGATTCGCTTTGGCATGCTGATCGTCGCCCTCATCATCGAGGCGTGCAAGCGCATATGCCACCAACAACCTCTGCCCAAGACTGTCATCAATCAACTTTGCAACACGACGTTTATCTTTAACGGCCCATTGCGCAATAGCACGTAAGGATTGAACCCCACTGTTGCTGTTGGTGGCCGCTTGAATCGCATACAAGGCGACTGCCGTCTTTAGTTTGCCTGCAGGTATCCGTGCTGCACAAGAGGTGTTGTTGATAAAACTAGCGTAATCGCACAGTTGCTCGGGATTCTCTGCAATCAAATAGTTCAGGGCTTCGTCGCCGATCTCAGCAACGGTGGGAGGGGTCTGGTCTGCCTGTGTTTCATCTTTGGCAAGATGGCCGGTCTGCGTCTGAGCAGAAGTTTCGTCTTGTCCAGCATGCTTGAGCCGCAGCTGGCGATAGGCAACCAGATATCCTTGGTCAAGCGTGATCAGATGACTGGCTTCATACTCAAATGAGTTACTCGGGATCTGGCGCAGCGAGCTCTCTCGGTTGTCGAGCAATTGCATTGGGAAAAAAGGTCCGCAAGCTTCGACGAGGAGTGCAACCAAGACAAAGATGAGGCCGACCAAGGCGACCATGTATTTATTTCGTTGCATACACTGAGATTTCCTTTTTGTCTGCATGAGTACAACGCAGCCAACCAATGCGGCGGCTATTGCCTGCTCGCAACATCCCTGGTTGACGCCGTCTGAGCAGCATGCCCTGCGTATCGTATTCGAGCGCATACCCGTTAATACCGTCGGCGGCCTCGCATTGCGAATCAAACCGGACCGCACTGGGCAGTGCCGCGTCAGTGTTGCCCATGCTCACCACTGACACCTCATACATCCCTGTTTGCTCGGTCGCTCGAGCATCAATCAATATTGCGTCATGGATCGTTTGCCTCTTAAGAATTGCCTGCCAGGTGGTGAAGCCCCAGACGCGTTCATCTGCGTGCGTCGGCAATCTAAACCACGCAATTGCGCTCAGCCCCGCTGGAGGATGACTGTCTAGGTGCTGAGCGAAATCACTGATCTGGCGAGGAGACGCAACAAGCTCTTGCGAAGCAAGTTGACCAGACCCGCTCGCTAATAGCAAAGGTCTCTCGCTCTCAACACCAGCTATCCGGCCCTGTTGATCCCAAGCCACGCGCATGCCGTATGTGGGCAAGGCGACGCGCCAAGGATGTTTGGTGCGTCGCGAGTAGTCGCGCACCCACTGTTCTGCTTTGTCGCTGTTGAAAAGACCATGAACTGGATCCAACACGGCATGAACCTGCAACACGGATTCATCGGCAACGTCAAGCAATTGATCTAGCGCGTTGCTCTCAAGCCAAGTCGGTAAGGCAGTGATCGATAGTCTGATCTGCGGTGCAAGTCGTTGTCGAATGGTTCGCAATGTTTGCGCATATTGCTCAAGTCTGGCGCTCGCACAGTCGTGATCAATTTCAAGGGCGACCAGGTTGATATGACGCGCTTGCCAGTCATGCGCAAGGTGAACTACCCGTTCTACGCCAGTATCATCGAGCTCGCCAAGTTGTCCGTCAATACGAATGACGGCAGTCACCGGTCGCTGCGTGTTTGTTAACACAGACCAGTCGGGTGAAACGATGGACCATTTCGTCCGGTTGTCTTGTTCGGCGGCAAGGACCCGCCAAGTGTGTACGAACGTGTTGCTCGACTGGATGGCCTCGATGAGCGCTGGGGTCCACTTACGTTGCCAAACGTAGGCATCATTCGCTAAAACGACCTGCTGTCGCCGGACATCATTGATGAAAAACCCAAGCGTTAGAAGCAAGATGAAGCCTGCTATTGCCATCGATACAACACGTTTCATTCTCGTTTTTTAACAATCAACGCCAGAGGGACAAGGGAAAAATAGGGATTGCATTGCGCCTCAACATGATACGCTCACCGTGATCATTAGGCGGCTGAGAGGGACACGTATGTTTGGATTATTGAATGTTTGGCGGGTGATTGGCGCCTTGTTTGCAACGACAGCGGTGATGCTTGGGGCCTATGCAGCGCACGCGATCACGGATCCGCTCGCTGCGATGGCGGTCGATAAAGCGGCTAACTATCAACTCATTCATGCCATTGCGCTGATTGTTGCCACGTTTTTACAGGGCCGGATTGCGCTCATCAGTCGCCTTTGTTTTACTGTGGGTATGGTGTTGTTTTGCGGTAGCATTGAGGTCAAGTATTTGTTGCATCTCAATGATTTGAGCAAGTTTGCACCGACGGGCGGCGTTTTGCTCATGGTCGCCTGGCTTGCGCTGGGTCTATGCGGCGCCACAAAATACCCTAAGTAGTTTCCACTTACCCTTAACTAGCTTATACAAATGACTATTCGAGACAAAGCATACATCGTGGGTGCCTATGAGCACCCCACCCGTAAGGCCCCTGATAAATCCGTTGCTCAGATCCATGCCGAGTCAGCGCGTGGCGCACTTGAGGATGCAGGCCTGAAACTGTCAGACATTGATGCCTATTTCTGCGCCGGTGATGCACCCGGTTTAGGCATGTTGTCGATGGCTGATTACATGGGTTTGACCAACCTTCGCCATGTCGACTCGACCGAGACTGGTGGGTGTTCTTACCTGATTCATGTCTCCCACGCAGCGCAAGCCATTGCTGCAGGTAAGTGCGACATTGCCCTGATCACGCTGGCGGGTCGTCCTCGTTCTGCAGGAGCCTCTGGTTTACAACCACGAGCCTGGGGTGCTGACATTCCTGATGTGCCTTTTGAGGCGCCGTTTGGCCCCGTGACAGTGAATAGCTACGCCATGGTCGCGGCTCGCCATATGTATGAGTTCGGCACCACAGCCGAGCAATTAGCCTGGATCAAGGTGGCCGCGTCTCACCACGCTCAACATAACCCGCATGCGATGCTTCGCGACGTTGTCACGGTTGAAGATGTGCTGAACTCGCCTTACGTCGCAACCCCGCTCCACCGCTTAGACTGCTGTGTCGTGAGTGACGGTGGCGGTGCGTTGATCGTCGCGCGTCCTGAAATTGCCAAACAATTAAATCGCCCTCTCGTGAAACTGCGCGGTGCTGGTGAGGCTGTCAAAGGCCAGTTGGGTGGCATGGTCGATTTGACCTATTCGGGTGCAAGAAAGTCGGGGGCCGACGCCTTTGCAGAAGCTGGCGTCTCGCATCAAGACATCAAATACGCCTCTATTTATGACAGTTTTACGATTACCGTGTTGATGCAACTCGAAGATTTGGGTTTTTGCAAAAAAGGCGAAGGCGGCAAATTCGTGGCTGATGGCAATCTCATCTCGGGTGTCGGCAAGCTGCCTTTCAATACCGACGGCGGCGGGTTGTGTAACAACCATCCGGCGAATCGCGGCGGCATCACCAAAGTCATTGAAGCGGTAAGGCAACTCAGAGGTGAAGCCCATCCTGCCGTCCAAGTTAAAAATTGCGATATCGCACTAGCCCACGGCACCGGCGGCCTCCTTGGCTCGCGTCACGGCAGTGCAACCTTGATTCTTGAGCGAGAATAACCATGTCAACAATGTTTCAAGCCAACCCCTTACCTGCCCCTGTCATTGAGCCAGGCACCGAACCTTACTTTGACGCAGCGCGCGCGGGTAAGTTGATGATCAAATACTGCAAAGTGTGCAGCAAACCACATTTTTATCCTCGCACGCTCTGCCCTTTCTGTTTCGGTGATACCGAATGGAAGGAGGCCTCAGGCACTGGCACAATCTATAGCTTTAGTTTGATGCCCAAAGCCACGCCGAATCCCTACTGTATTGCATACGTGACATTGGATGAAGGCGTCACGATGATGACGCAAATCGCCGATTGCGATCTCGCGACAGTGAAAATTGGTCAAAAAGTGTCGGTGGTGTTTAAACCAACCACCGAGCAAGGGGCACCAGTGCCCATGTTCAAGCCAGTTTAGTGTTTGCCTGAGCAAATCAGTGGTCTGAGGTTATCCCGATTGGCCGCTGGTTAAATAAAACGGGTTCAGCTAAAAACTGAACCCGTTTTTTATGAAAGGCTTATGAATAGGCAATCTTATATCAAGGTTCATGCAACAGCATTCACTTCCCAGAAGTCTTTGATGCCGTCAGCAAATGTAGCGGTAATACTTCTTTAGAGCGACGTTTGTCCTCAGTGAGCGAAATCGTCTTGCCATCAAGATAAGCCTCGATCGTGGACCAAGAATTGCCATAGGGTTGACGTACGCTCATGATGTTTTTCCCATTTCGCTGGTAGTCGATACCAGTACCGCCATGGACGGCGTGGTATTTGAATGTTTTACCATCGATGCCAGCATTGAAAGCGTTTGCACCACTTATTTTTAGCAACACATCATACAAACCCTCTTTGTTTTTGACCTTGAATTGTGCCATTTCGACTTCTACACCGTCACCCTCCAAAAACGTACCGTAGGGGTTAACAATGGTCGGGTCTTCTGCCAATGCCGTACCAGCGACTGAAATTAACAGCACAGCCAAAAATGCTTTAAATTTCTCAATCGAAACATCGTTTAAACAATGGAAATGAAAGAAATAGTTTGATCTGTTCGAAACTTGATGGCGATTCATTTGATGGGTATATGTCATCTAATTAGGTTGAGCGACGCTTAGAGGGATCTTTACCATCCAAGTTTAAGAAAGGCTTATGATCAACGGGCATTCATTGTCAAGCCAATTCTCACCAGAAGGATCCCGCGGCCTATGTCAGTTTGGCTGGGCTGACATCTGCATGGCCGTAAACGCAATAAAATTGAACGCATGCACAACATACTCATCATTGAAGACGAACTCGAAATGGCCGACTACCTCAAAGCGGGTCTGTCTGAGGTCGGGTATGCGCCTACGCACATTGCAGATGGTCAAGACGGGTTAAACGCGGCGCTAAGCGGCAATTGGGATTTGATTATTGTGGATCGAATGCTGCCGGGTCACTTCGAAGGCCTCTCTATCGTCACACGAATCCGCGAGAAAGGCTTGACGACACCCGTGCTTGCGCTAAGCGCTATGGCTAGTTTGGGCGAAAAAGTCCGTGGTTTGCGTGATGGTTGTGATGATTATTTAACCAAACCCTTTGCTATGCCAGAGCTTTTGGCAAGGGTCGACGCGCTGATTCGCCGCGCTAGCGCATCCGAAAACGCCCAAATACTGAAATTGGCTGACCTCACGCTCGATTTGCGAACACGTGAGGCGCAAAGAAATGGGCAAAGCATTGCACTGCAGCCGCGTGAGTTTCGCTTGTTAATGTACCTCTTTAACAATCAAGACAAAATTGTTACACGCAGTATGCTGTTGAGCGCGGTATGGGACATTAATTTCGACCCAGGCACCAATGTGATTGATGTCCAGATTAGTCGGTTGCGCAATAAGTTAGATCGCGGCTTCGATCCGCCTCTGCTGCACACTGTTAGAGGCGCGGGTTACCGGTTCAGTATCGATGGGTAGTATCCGCTACTCTGTCGCGTTTCGACTTGCGCTGATTTGCGGCGGGCTCGTTGTGGGCTCGGTGGTGTTGCTCTGTGCTACCTTTTATTGGGGCACAGTCACCGTGATGTCACGAAATGCAGATGTCCGCTTACTTGACATTAAAGATAGGCTTCAACACGATGCAGACGAGAGAGGGCTCATTTCTCTTGCAAATCGCATAGGACAATCACTCACCGATGGTGTCGATTCAGACACCGAAATTTTGCTGCTGCTCGGGCCAGACCGAAAAAAAATCGCTGGCAATTTAGATGGTTGGTCTGATACCGCCCTGCCCGTTGACCGACTGCTGGATATCCAAATTGTTCGAAATGGACGCACTTCAAACAGTCGAATACTGATTCATCGATTTACTGACGGTGCATTATTAATCGTTGGTCGTGATATGAAAGATCTCGCTGCGATTAGCAATTTGATTGGGCGTGCCGTATTGATTGGCGGGGCACTCGCCCTCCTGTTAGCTGTCGTGGGGACGCTATTGTTTCGTCGGCAGATTGAACGCCGCATTGGTGCGATACGGCTTGCAACGGCTGATATAGAGTCTGGCAACTTAGATAGACGCATCTATGTATCAGCGAATCCTGACGAGTTCGGACGTTTAGGGGCCGACATCAACCGAATGCTCGACACCATTCAGACGTTGATGGAAGGTGTCAAGCACGTGTCGAATACCATTGCCCATAATCTGCGTACGCCACTGGGGTTGATTCGAGGTCGTCTTGAACAGGCGCTGAATTCGGCAAGAGGTGAGCAAACTTTGTCTGATTCTGCTCAATTTGCGATTGAAGAAATCGACAATTTAATTATTGTCTTAGAAAAGTTGTTGCAACTTGCTGAAACCGAGTCAGGGACAAGACGGCAGCCGTTTGGTTCTGTCAATGTAGAAGAACTTTTGGTAGATTTGACCGAACTATACGATGCTGCTGCCGAAGCCCAAGGGGCTGAAATTCTTCTTTCAATGGAAGGTGATCAACATATCCATGGCGACAAAGATTTAATTTCCACGATGCTCGCTAACTTACTTGATAATGCCCTGAAATATGGTGGCCACGGTGTCACCATTCGAGTGAGCGTTAAGTCTTTCGAACATGTTGTCGAAATCAACATTCAAGACAATGGGCCAGGCATTCCCCTTGATGCACACGCGAGAGTGCTATTGCCATTTCAACGAGTGGATCGCACAACAAAAGGTAGCGGTCTTGGCTTATCGATTGTTGCTGCAATCACGACATTGCATCGCGGTCAGTTGCGGTTAAGCGAAGCCAATCCAGGCTTGTGTGTTTCTATTGGTTTACCAACCGTCAACGCTCAGCGATTGTTGGACACCGTGACATAAACCGATCACCAGGAGTCTTCATGTTGTTTCTCGTCATTAGTACCCCTCGCCCTGAGCAACCGAGCACGCAAGTCAACGCCCGCAACAAGTACTGGGACTGGATGAATGCATTGCTTGGCAAGGGTCTCGCAAAGTCTGCCTATGCACGGGTTGGTCGTGGCGTTGCTGTTGTTTTTGAAGTGGACAGCAACGAAACCTTGCATCGGTTGATGAACGAATGGGCGGATATTATCCCCGCGCATTTTGAGGTTTACCCCCTACTCGATCAAACAGCAGCAAAGCATTTTCTGAAGCAGCAAGAGCCTCTTTAACTGACGACTCGTGACGAACCATAGTAACGGTAAAAAAAATGGGCTAGCCGGTGTTGAAGGCTAACCCATTGATTTATTTGGTCGGAACGGAAGGATTCGAACCTTCGACCCCTTGCACCCCATGCAAGTGCGCTACCAGGCTGCGCTACGCCCCGAGAAGAGCAAGAGTATAGCAGAGCTTAGACCGCTGAAGTCTCGATCAGCTTAATTTAGATCAAGCTGACCCTTGCCAGCGACCGTTTCAAGCGCGGCGGCCAGCACTTCAGAAATATCATTCAACTCTTGTCGTAACGCTTGTAACTCTTGCCCGCTGAGTCGCACGGCAGCATCAGGATCGACCAAAGTAGCCGTCTTTCCTTCTCCTAACTTATTTCTCGCACCACTGATCGTGAACCCTTGCTCATAAAGCAGTTCTCGGATCTTACGGATCAAAAGCACTTCGTGATGTTGATAATAGCGACGGTTACCACGACGTTTGACGGGCTTTAATTGCGTAAACTCTTGCTCCCAGTAGCGGAGCACGTGCGGCTTTACACCGCACAAATCACTGACTTCACCGATGGTGAAGTATCGTTTAGCGGGGATGGCGGGTAAAAGAACAGACTTGTCTGACGTGATCATGAATGTAGCGGTCGAACTGTCATGTTTTTATAAAATTACACATAGGTTACACATACTCGCCAATATAGGCAATGGCCGATTGATCTAGATGAACTTCAATATTATCAAGCCTTAGTATCAATAGCTTCTACTTCCGCTTTAAGCTTTTGGCTCGCATGAAACGTCACGACACGGCGCGCAGCAATTGGGATTGTTTCGCCAGTTTTCGGGTTTCTACCTGGTCGTGCGGGTTTTTTCCGCACTTGAAAGTTACCAAATCCAGACAACTTGACAGCATCACCACTGGCGAGTGCGTCCCGGATCTCTTCAAAAAAAGTATCAACAATATCCTTGGCTTCTCGTTTATTGAGCCCAACGCGCTCAAAAAGCAAATCGGCCATTTCTGCTTTTGTCAGGGTACGTGTTTCAGTCATGTTGAGTCTGTTCCCATTTAACGTTGGCGAGCGCCGTGCTGCAAGATCAGCTCGTCGCGGATTTTCAGCATGCAAGCATCGACCTGTGCATCATCGAGCGTTGCGTTGACATCTTGCAAGAAAAATCGAAAGGCCAGGCTCTTTTCTGAAGCATCCGTTTCGGCTTTATCTTTCCAGACATCGAACAGGTTAACTTGTTTGACGATGGATAAGTCTGCATGCGCTGCAATCAAGGTATGAATCGTCGTTAGCAAGGCACCGACTGCGATGTTCGTGTTAACCCAAACTGCCAAGTCTCTTTGCACAACCGGTTGTCGTGAGAGCTCTTGCGGGCGTGGCATGTCTAATGTTGAGAGGCTGTCCAAGCTCAACTCAAACACCACAGGGGCGCTAGATAACTCTTGCTGTTGAACCCATTTAGGGTGCAACTCACCGATCCAACCGACAAATTTTCCGTCGAAATCGATACGAGCGCTACGGCCAGGATGAAGTGCCGCATGAGCATCGACCACAAACGTTAAACGATCTGCTCGGTAGCCAAATAGTGATTCAATATCGCGTTTGACGTCAAAAAAATCAACCAGACGGTCTGCTGAACCCCACTGGGTGTCAAGCGCCCCACCCCATGCTGCACCCGCCAAGTGCACTGGTTGCTCAACTAGGGCGACCGCCAGAGGGCCATCAACCGAGTGCTCGTTGCGTGCGAACACCCTGCCCAATTCAAAAACACGAACACGGCTCTGCTTGCGATTTACGTTGTACTTGATATTGGCGATGAGCCCCGGAATCAAACTTGAGCGCATCACAGCCAATTGGCTGGCAATTGGATTGAGCAATTTAATGGGATCTGGTTGACCGACCATCTCGGTCTCCCAAGATTGGTCAACAAATGAGAAATTGATCACTTCCTGATAATCAAGTGCTGCTACCTGATGACGCACGGTGTGTGGTAGCCGCGTGGTTTCGCGGATAGCCTGCATTTTCGCTCGTGCCATGGGAGGAACGGCCGGAATATTCTCAAAACCCACGATCCGCGCAACTTCTTCAATTAGGTCTTCTTCAATCCGAATGTCGAACCGATGTGAAGGTGGCGAGATGACGAAATCGTCACCTTGTTGAGTAAAACTCAAGCCCAAACGAGTGAAAACGGCTGAAACGGTATCCGCACTCAATTCAATCCCGAGGACGCGTCGACACCGAGACAAGCGCATGGTGACAGGCTCGCGGCTGGGAATGTTGACAATCTGATCATCCAACGGGCCAGCAGCACCACCACAAATATCCAACACCAATCGCGATATCAGCTCGAGGTCTTCGCGGTTGCTCGTGAAATCAACACCGCGTTCGAATCGATGACTGGCTTCTGAGCTCAGTTTGAGCTTTCTAGCACGGCCAGCGATGGCATCTGGCCACCAAAAAGCCGCTTCCAAGTAGATATTTTTCGTGTCCAGGCTAACCGCAGTCGCATCCCCACCCATGATGCCAGCCAAGCTTTCGACTTGGTCCCCGGACACGATCACCCCCATGCTTGGATCTAGGTCGATGGTTTTACCGTTCAACAACGTCAGAGACTCACCGTTTCTTGCCCACCGAACGCAAAGCGAATCGCCATGCATCTTATCCAGATCGAAGACATGGGTAGGACGGCCACACTCAAGCATCACATAGTTTGAGATATCAACGAGCGCGCTGACAGAGCGCTGACCAGAGCGCTCAAGTCTCGCAACCATCCAAGCGGGCGTTTTTGCATGGGCATTGACACCACGAATCACTCGACCAACAAAGCGGCCGCAAAGATCGGTCGCCTCAATCTTGGTGGATACCGTCTCGCTGATGGTAACGTCAACAGGCTTAGCTGAGGGAGGAGTTAGCTGAGCCCCAGTTAACGCAGCTACCTCACGTGCGACACCGAGGATGGACAAACAATCAGCGCGATTCGGGGTGAGTTTTAACGTAAACAGCACATCGTTCAGTTGCAAAGCCTGCCGAACATCCTCACCCAAGGGTGTGTCATCAGGCAATATTAAGAGACCTGCGTGATCTTGGGATAAACCCAGTTCGCGCGCTGAGCACAACATGCCCGAGGATTCAACCCCTCTCATGGTGGCGATGCCGATTGTCATGCCGTCAGGCATCACAGCACCGACAGTCGCCAGAGGTACTTTGAGCCCAGCAGCAGCGTTGGGTGCGCCGCACACAATCTGCAGCATTCGACCGCTTCCATCATTTACCTCGCAGACTTTCAATTTATCTGCATTGGGATGGGGAGTCGTACTTTCGATGCGAGCAACGATGATGCCGGAAGACATCGGCGCCACTGGATTGAGCTCTTCGACTTCAAGACCCGCCATTGTCAATTTGTGTGACAGCTCTTCGGTCGAAATCGCCGGGTCAACCAGCGTGCGTAGCCACGATTCAGGAAATTGCATAGTTAACCGTTTGAAACCTAAGTCTGATTAATTGTTGAACTGTCGCAAAAAACGCAGATCGCCCTCGAAGAATTGCCGCAAATCATTGACGCCGTAGCGCAGCATCGTTAGACGTTCAAGCCCAGAGCCAAACGCAAAGCCAATATAGCGTTCGGGGTCTAGACCAAAATTTCGAATGACATCAGGATGAACCTGACCGGAGCCTGAGATTTCGAGCCAACGCCCCTTGTTCGGCCCCGTGGTGAACATCATGTCAATTTCAGCTGAAGGTTCTGTAAAGGGAAAGAAAGACGGTCTAAATCGCAATTGGAGGTCTTCCGTTTCGAAAAAACACCGCAGAAAGTCGGTGTATACACCTTTCAAGTCTGCAAAGGAGATGTTTTCATCAATCCATAAGCCTTCAACTTGGTGAAACATGGGCGAATGAGTCGCGTCACTGTCCACTCGATAGGTGCGACCCGGAGCAATCACCTTGATGGGTGGTTGATGCATTTTTGCATAACGGACTTGCATCGGACTCGTGTGAGTGCGCAATAACAAGGGAAGCCCATCGGTGCCATTCATATCCACGTAAAAAGTATCCTGCATCGATCTGGCAGGATGATTTTCGGGATTATTTAAAGCGGTGAAGTTGGTCCAGTCATTTTCGATTTCAGGCCCATCGGCGACGTCAAAACCGATTGATTTGAAGATGCTTTCAACGCGCTCCCACGTACGAGATACGGGGTGAACACCACCCACACCTCTTCCTCGACCAGGCAGGGTGACATCAATGGTTTCTAGGGCTAATCGAGCCGCTAATTGCGCATCGGCTAGCTCGCGCCGACGGTCATTTAACAGCGCTTCGACCTCTTGTTTAATGACGTTAATGCGCGCACCTTCGATGCGCTTTTGTTCAGGATCGAGCTTTGCTAATCCCTTGAGAAGCTCTGTCAGCGAACCTTGTTTACCTAGAAAGATTGCTTTTGCGTTTTCAAGAGACGCGGCATCACTGGCTTGTGCAAAACTTGCGCGTGCGCGCGAAATTAGATCGTTGGCGATATCAGTCATCGTATCCACAGCTTCCTTAAACGACATGTAGCGCTGGCTCAAATGCAAACGGAGCCCAGGGGGCCCCGTTTATCTTGACAGTCCTGGTTGCTTAAGCAGCCAGTGCCAGTTTGACTTGATTGACAACTGCTGCAAAACCAGCCTTGTCACGCACAGCCATATCGGCCAAGACTTTACGATCCAGTTCGATGGCGGCTTTCTTGAGACCAGCAACGAACACACTGTACGTCACGCCGTGTTCACGCACTGCGGCGTTGATACGGGTAATCCAAAGTGCGCGGAAAGTACGCTTTTTGTTACGACGATCACGGTAAGCGTACTGACCTGCACGCATGACCGCCTGTTTAGCGATACGAAAGACATTACCGCGACGACCACGGTAGCCTTTGGCTGCTGAAATGACTTTTTTGTGACGGGCTCTGGCCGTTACACCACGTTTTACGCGAGGCATGTTCTAGTCTCCTGTCAGGCGAAAGGCATCATGGCTTTTACTGAAGCCAGATTGGTTTCATGAACCGCTGCAGAACCGCGCAATTGACGCTTGGTCTTCGTGGTCTTTTTGGTCAGGATATGGCGTTTGAACGCATGACCCCGCTTGATTGATCCGCTACCGCGGACCTGAAAGCGCTTTGCAGCACTTTTCTTGGTTTTCATCTTAGGCATGATGAATGATCCTTGCTTAATAAACGCGTGTCCCACAGGTGCTTTGCCTAAGGCAAATCTTGGTAACCTGAAGCGCATGCGACTTCTAACCCCACCGCCTTGTGGTCACTCGAAAGAGCCGATTCACAAGAGACAAAAATCATCACTGATGTCAACATTGACGTCAATTATTGACTTCATGTACTTAAGCTCATGTACTTAAGCTCATGTACTTAAGCTCATATACTTAAGCGGGAAAGCCTTTGATTATAATATGGTTTTTGGGTTTTACGCAAGTTTCGCCTTCAAGTTACTGTGTAAAGTGACTCAGATTCTCTATTCGATATTTAAACGCCTCGGCGAGATGCACGGTTGAAATTTCTGTTGCCGCATCCAAGTCTGCGCAGGTTCGAGCCACCCGCTGTAGACGGGCAACAGAGCGATTGGATAAGCGATAGCGTAGGGTTAGCATCTGGATTAGCGCTTGCGCAGCGGTGTCCAAAATACAGTATCGGTTGAGTGACGTGCCTGTTAAACGAGCATTAGCAACGCCCTGACGCTGTGTGGCTCGGGCGTGCGCGCACTGCACTCTTGGCCGAATGACCGCTGATTTCTCAGCGGGTGTCTGTCTATTCTGCTCACGACAGGCAGACGGTAACCACACAACAATATCAATGCGATCCAGCAACGGCCCAGATAATTTGGCTTGGTAGCGTCGAATGTCTTGAGCTGAGCACCGGCAACGCCCGCCGGAATCACCGCGATAACCACAGGGACACGGATTCATGGTTGCAATCAGCTGAAAGTTTGCTGGAAAGGTGATTTTGTGGTTTGCACGGGCAATTGAAATTTGCTGATTTTCCAGGGGCTCTCGAAGGGCTTCAAGGGTGCGGCGATCAAATTCAGGGATTTCGTCTAAAAAAAGAACGCCGTGATGCGCCAGCGTAATTTCACCTGGTTGCGGGATACGCCCGCCGCCAACGATCGCAGCGGGTGAGGCGCTATGATGAGGCGCTCTAAATGGTCGATCCGCTAGGTTAAGGTCGGTTGACTCAGCATATGAGGCAATGGCCGCCACTTCGACTTGCTCAGTCGTCAGTAGCGGCGGCAAAATGCCAGGCAAACAATTCGCCAGCATGCTTTTACCAACCCCTGGTGGACCAATCAACAACATGCTGTGAAACCCGGTTGCAGCGACTTCGAGCGCTCGCCGAGCAGTCGCTTGCCCTTGCACTTCCCCCATACAGGGGCGACCATGATGTTGCTTATTTGGCAACGCTTTCAAAGCAATAGACGACAATTCGCAACGGTCACACAGAAAATCAACCACTTGTTTGAGTGTGTCTGCAGCAAATACCTTGTCCAACAACGCTCGACTGGCGTGCTCGGCGCTCAGTCTGGGCACGATCAAGCCACGAATCTGGGGATGACGCGACACTTCCATGGCGATCGTGATTGCCCCGCGAATCGGCATCAACGCGCCTGTCAGCGACAGCTCACCGGCAAAGACGAATTGGCTCAGTCGAGAGACGAAATTGTCTTTCGACGAGGTGACGGATAGTTCAGGCAGATCAATTTGGCCAGAGATCAGCAATACGCCCAAGGCGATGGGTAGGTCGAAACGACCCGACTCCTTTGGCAAATCCGCGGGCGCCAAATTAACGGTGATCCGCCCGTTCGGGAACTCAAAGCCGCTACTTTGAATAGCTGCTCGTACTCGTTCCCGACTTTCTTTAACTTCTGCATCTGCGAGCCCGACGACGGTGAAGCTTGGTAAACCAGTACCAAGGTGCACCTCTACATTGACAGGCAGTGCAACCATGCCGACCAGCGCTCGGCTATTTAATACGGCTAGTGTCATACGTCAGCCTAAAAAGGCCGAAGTGTATGGTTGTCTAAAACAAAGATAAAGATCGTCAGGATAGAAACGTCTGCGCAAAAAAATGCCTAAATAGCACCTGCTTCAAGCGCTGCGATGCGAGCCTCAAGCGCACGCACTTGGGTCTCGAGCACAGTTACTCGCTCTGTTGTCAGGCGCAGAAGGCTTGATTGAGCATCAAAATCTTCTCGTGTGACTAGATCCATCTTATTGAAAGCGCTACCCATCATGGCACGGACGTTACGCTCAATATCTGCCGCTGGGCTCTTGGCAACCAGTTCAGACAAGTTCTGTTGCACCTGTTCAATCCAAACGTTCGGTTTCATGGCGAATCCTTGCAAAAAGTGAAACGACGATCTGGTCATAGTTTACAACTAGACCATTCGTTGTAACGAATCGACGTCTAACCATACTTGGTAAAAAAATACCAATTTGGGGCGTGCGACTCGAAAATGCACTGTTATGGAGCGATTTTGTATGCGCTGTCATGATTTTGTCAAAATCACGCAAAAACCTTCAAGGTTTAAGGGTAGGCATGAACCCGCATCTAGCCATTTATTGGCATGAAATTTGCTTTATCTCAACCGTTACAACAATAGACTTAGGGATAGATCCATGAAGCTGATTATTGCAATCATTAAACCGTTCAAGCTCGATGAAGTCAGGGTCGCGTTATCGACCTTAGGAGTTCAAGGTCTGACTGTTACAGAGGTTAAAGGCTTTGGTCGGCAAAAAGGTCACACCGAACTCTACCGTGGTGCCGAATATGCCGTCGATTTTTTACCAAAATTAAGGGTTGAAGCAGCCGTGGCCGACAACTTGGTCGATCAAGCGATAGAGACCATCGAACAAGCAGCTAGAACCGGGAAGATTGGCGACGGTAAGATTTTTGTCGCAGCACTTGAACAAGTGGTACGAATCAGAACCGGTGAAACAGGCGAAGCGGCCCTTTAATCCTGTGAGTTCAAAAAATCGGGGTCAATGGGTTGACCTCGATTAAGAATCGTTGCGACCTCAGTCCTTAGGGCATTTGAATGAGCCCGACGTATTTCCCGTTTAACGTCCAACAACTGCTGGGGATGCATCGAGAATTCAGTCAAGCCTAATCCAAGAAGCAGTCGGGTAAGCTTTGAGTCACCTGCCATTTCGCCACAAACCGACACGGGCTTGCCTGCTCTTTCTCCCGCATTAATCGTATTGGCAATGAGTCTCAGGACAGCTGGGTGAAGCGGATCGTAAAGAGAGGCTACTTCTGAATCGGTTCTGTCAATGGCCAATGTGTATTGGATGAGGTCGTTCGTGCCGATCGAAAGAAAGTCTAAAACTTGTACAAATGGCTCGATCGCGATGGCAATGGCCGGAACTTCTACCATGGCACCGAGTTCAACGTTTAGGTCGTATGGCTCACCGCGCTCATCGAGTTCTTGCATCGCAGCGCGGACTGCCGCTTTGGTGGCTTGTATCTCATGCAGGTGCGCGATCATCGGAATCAGGATTTTGACCTTGCCGTGGGCAGACGCACGTAAAATCGCCCGCAATTGAGTGGCGAATAACTCTGGCCGAGCCAAGCAGTACCTGATAGCCCGTTGACCGAGAGCTGGGTTCATGGTGACCGCTAACTCGCCATCTAATGTCTTATCGGCACCAATATCAAGCGTACGAATCGTGACAGGTCGACCTTCCATGGTTTTAACAACCGTCGCATAAGCTTGATATTGCTCTTCTTCATTGGGCAGGTCAGTCTTACCAATGAAGAGGAACTCACTGCGAAACAAACCGATCCCATCGGCGCCATTTGCCACAGCGAGGGCGGCCTCTTCGGGCAACTCGATATTGGCCAGCATACCGATACGGTGGCCATCCAAGGTCACCGCAGGCACGTTTTTAAGGAGGGCGAGTTCTTCTCGATAACGACGAAACTCTGCCTGCATCTGTCGATATTCTTGCAGTGCAAAATCTGGCGGATTGACGATCACTGTGCCCGACGCGCCATCCAAAACCACCACGTCGCCATCAGCAACGAGCGAACGGACATGACCTAAACCCACGACCGCAGGTACCGCCATACTTCTAGCAACAATGGCCGTATGGGATGTGGGGCCACCAAGGTCTGTCGCAAAACCCGCGAAGCTCGCGCCACGCAATCGCACCATGTCGGCCGGAGAGATATCGTGAGCGACGACGATCAGCGACTCGTCTGTATGCTGAACATTTGTCAACGTGAACGCAGAAGGCGAGCCTGACATGGCGTCAATGACGCGCTCAATGACTTGCCTGACGTCTGACCCGCGCTCTCGAAGATATTCATCTTCCATGGCAGCAAATTGTTCACCAAGTACTTGGCCTTGCGCGGTTAAAGCCCACTCGGCGTTGTAATGCCGTTCTTCGATAAGCGCCAACGCTTGATGGGCTAGCAAGGGATCATCCAACAGCATACTGTGCACGTTCAGCAACGCAGCAAGCTCTTTCGGCGCATCGTCCGACAAGGTGTCCGCCAATTCACGCATTTCGTCTTGCGCAGACTTTAGCGCCACGGTCAGACGATTTTTTTCTTTCTCGACATCATCCGCACTGATTCGATAGTGAGCGACCTCCAGTGCTGTCGCCCCGAGTACTACCGCTCGACCAATGGCGTAGCCTCGAGCGACACCCTTGCCGTAAAGGCACATCATGGCCTGTGGCGGATGGGGTATTTGCAATCTATTGTCCTTCGCCGAATTTGTCATCAAAAAGTGCTTTGATGTCGATCAATGCGCGATCAGCATCATCACCAATGGCCTCAATGATGACCGTGGTACCAAGCCCCGCGGCGAGCATCATCACGCCCATGATGCTTTTGGCATTGACGCGCTGAGCCCCTTTCGTGATGAATACCTCACCCACAAATTGTGATGCAAGTTGGGTTAGTTTCGCTGCGGCGCGAGCATGCAAGCCGAGCTTATTGGAAATGACGATATCTACTTGAGCCATAATGAATATAAAGTGTGGGTTCAGATGATGCGAATGCTAACGCAAACTCAATTATCGTTAGTCTACACGCATCAAGGTATGCATAGCGCCAGAGAGTGCACCTGCGGCGACATCTTCTAGATTACTTTGCCGATAGTTGATCGCGCGAATCAGCATCGAGGCGTTGACCCCACCAAGGACGCAGCACGGAACACCCGCCTCTTGTGCCAAGTGGCTGGCAGACACGGAAATGTTTGACGGGGTAGCGCCTGGCAAATCTGTCAAAACCAAGACGCCCTGCCCTTGATCTGCAGCAATAATACGCTTAGATAAAAAGGGGGCAGAGTCGACCGCGCACTCATCTGGAAAAACATCGACCGAGATCACTTCCGGATCATGACCAATGACATGCCGAGCGCAATCAACCAACGCAGACGCAAGCGGCACATGCGCAACAATCATTATCGAAATCATTGACGGCAACCTCAAGTGAGCGCGGATTCAAGCGCATCCACAAATCTAGCAGCAACGTCAAAACCGGTTTGCTCGGTGATCTCAACAAAACAAGTGGGACTCGTCACGTTGATCTCAGTCACATACTCGCCGATCACGTCAAGCCCGACCAATAACAACCCGCGCGCAGCTAATCGAGGCGCAATTGCCCTGGCGATGGCCCAATCCTTTTCAGACAAAGGTTGAGCAACACCACGCCCACCCGCGGCCAGATTGCCTCTGGTTTCCCCTGCCAACGGAATGCGAGCCAGACAGAACGGCACCGGTTCACCCCCGATTAACAAAATCCGTTTGTCGCCGTCCTTAATTTCAGGGATGTAACGCTGTGCCATGATGCTTCTGGTGCCGTCATGGGTGAGCGACTCAAGAATCGCGTTTAAGTTGGGTTCGTTGGGCGACAGTCTGAAAATCCCAGTCCCACCCATGCCATCGAGTGGCTTGACGATAACATCTTGATGCTCATCTCGAAACGCCTTGATTCTCGCCATATCGCGTGTCACCAGCGTGGGCGTCGTGAACTCAGGGAATTCCGTAATGGCAAGCTTTTCTGGGTGATTGCGAATTGCGTCGCCACGATTAAACACCCGTGCGCCTTGTAGCTGCGCATATTCGAGCATGTGGGTCGTGTAGACGTACTCCATGTCAAACGGGGGGTCTTTGCGCATAATGACAGCATCGAACTCAGACAGGTCACGCTCTGAAGCGGTCTCAGTGATCGAGTACCAAGTCTTGCCGTGCAGATCCGCCGTGGGGTGCAAATGGATGCCCTGAGACACCGCATGAACACGCCCGGTCAGAATAAACAAATCACCCTGCATTGCCACACTGACTTGATGCCCGCGCTTATGCAGCGCAAACATCATGGCGACTGAACTGTCCTTGTAAGCTTTTAAGCCCTCAAGCGGATCGAGTACAAAAAGCACCTGCATGACAGTCCCTTTTTTTAAGCAACAGCATCGGCTTTCGTCGGTGCCTTTTTACGAGGTGCTAACACCATCACCATCTGCCGACCTTCGAGTTTTGGCATCGCTTCAACGACGGCCATATCTGTCAAATCGTCACGAACTCTTTCGAGCACTTTCATACCAAGTTCTTGGTGGGCCATTTCACGACCACGAAAGCGCAACGTCACCTTGGCTTTGTCACCTTCGTCAAGAAAGCGCTTCAAATTGCGTAGTTTGACTTGATAGTCACCCTCGTCCGTCGCCGGGCGAAACTTGACCTCTTTAACCTGAATAATTTTCTGCTTGGATTTGGCTTCTGCCGCACGTTTCTGTTCTTGATATTTGAACTTGCCGTAATCCATCAAGCGGCAGACTGGTGGGTCTGCATTGGGTGCTATTTCTACAAGGTCTACCTCAGCCTCTTCAGCCATCCGAACTGCATCAAACGTTTTGACTACGCCAAGCTGTTCGCCCTCAAGACCGATCAAACGAACTTCTGGTACACGGATATCGCCGTTGATGCGATGGGTTTTTTCTGTTGCGATGTTGACAACTCCTAGTGGTTAATCTGCTTTAGGCGCAAACGAGCCTGAATTGCGGCGGGACGCCACGTCTTCTGAAATAAGTTCGGTAAAAGCAGCGATTGGCATGACACCAAGCTCAACGCCGCCGCGACCACGAACCGCAACGGTACCCGCTGCACGCTCTTTGTCGCCAACTACAAGCATGTACGGTACTTTCTGCATGCTGTGCTCACGGATTTTACGCGTGATTTTTTCACTACGTAAATCAGATTCTACTCTAAAGCCTTGTTTTATCAGGGTTTGTGTGATTTGTGCCGCATATTCAGCTGAGGGGTCAGAAATACAACACACCACTGCCTGAACCGGAGCAAGCCAAGCGGGCAGCGCCCCAGCGTAGTTTTCAATCAACATCCCGATGAACCGCTCTAACGAGCCTAAGATGGCCCGATGCAACATCACAGGCGCCACCCGCTGATCGGAGGAATCAACAAACTCTGCCCCAAGGCGAACCGGCATCGAGAAATCAACTTGCATCGTGCCACATTGCCAGTGACGACCAATCGCGTCTTTTAACGTATATTCAATTTTAGGGCCGTAAAACGCACCCTCCCCGGGTGAAATTTCAAACTCACACCCGGTTCTTCGCAAGCTTTCGATCAAGGCTGACTCTGCCTTATCCCAAATATCGTCGCTACCGATGCGCTTTTCTGGTCGAGTGGCAACCTTGTACAAAACATCGGTAAAACCAAAATCAGCGTAGACCTTTTGCAACAGCAACGTGTAAGCGGTACATTCGTCTTGCAACTGTGCTTCAGTGCAGAAAATATGGCCATCGTCCTGAGTGAATCCGCGCACTCGCATCATGCCGTGCAATGAGCCAGATGGCTCATTGCGGTGACATTGACCGAACTCGCCATAGCGCAACGGCAAGTCACGATAAGAACGCAGACCGGCGTTGAATATTTGCACGTGTCCGGGGCAGTTCATGGGTTTTAAGCCGTAAACGCGGTTCTCAGACTCGGTCGTAAACATGTTTTCACGATAATTATCCCAATGTCCGGTTTTTTTCCAGAGAGAGATATCAAGAATTTGAGGCGCCTTTACCTCTTGATAGCCGTTGTCTCGATACACGGCACGCATGTACTGCTCAACTTGCTGCCAAATTGCCCAGCCCTTGGGATGCCAAAAAATTAAACCAGGGCCTTCTTCTTGAAAGTGGAAGAGATCGAGATCCTTGCCTATCTTTCGATGATCGCGCCGTTCTGCCTCTTCAAGCATCAATAGATAGGCGTCTTGTTCTTCTTTCGTCGCCCAAGCCGTGCCATACACTCGGGTAAGCATTTCATTCTTGCTGTCACCACGCCAGTAGGCACCCGCCACTTTCATCAGTTTGAAAACTTTTAACTTACCCGTATTGGGCACATGGGGGCCTCTGCACAGATCAACGAAATCGCCTTCGCGATACAAACTGATGGTTTGGTTACCGGGTATCGCCGCAATAATTTCAGCTTTGTAGTGTTCGCCCAGATCGGTGAAAAATTTAACCGCATCGTCACGTGACCATTCTTCTCGAGTGACGACCTCATCTTTTTTGACCAGTTCAGCCATCTTTTTCTCAATAGCTTCGAGATCCTCAAGGGTGAACGGCCTTTTATAGGAGAAATCATAATAGAAACCGTTTTCTATCACTGGCCCAATCGTCACTTGGGCGTCCGGGTATAAAGACTTGACCGCGTAAGCCAATAAATGCGCCGTCGAATGGCGGATCAGATCCAGACCATCGGCATCCTTAGGGGTGAGGATAGCCAGCGTGGTGTCATCAGTAATCTGGTAGGAAGTATCAACGAGTTTTGTTTCCCCGGCTGCAGTGATCCGACCACCTAGGGCAACACGCGCAAGGCCTGCCCCGATAGATTGAGCAACCTCAGCGACGGTAACTGGGCCGGGGTATTGTCGTTGAGAGCCGTCTGGCAGTGTGATTGCGATCATTCGTTGAGGGTATTCATCTAAGGATTAGCCCACGATTTTATCATTGCGTGTCACAGGTGGCGCATCGCCATTACCTAAATCCCAATAGAGCCCAGTCATGATGCCAAGCCCCTCGCGCATCAGTTGACTTGGCAGGTGCTCATTTGGCGCATGTTGAGAGCAGCCAGCAAAGGAGTGCGGAACCCAGACAGTCGGTAGTTCGAGGACATCCATGAAAATGTCATTGGGTAGCCCGCCTCCAATATTAGGTAAGATCGCTGTCTTTTTTTGTGTGGATTCTGACAACGATTTTGCGGCCCACTGCACCCACGGATTATCGGGATCCGTGCGAGATGCGTTAAAAAAGGATTCGCGCGCATTCGTCACTTTGACCATGTCGAACCCGTGCTGCTTCAAGTGCCGTTCAAGCGCGGGGATAATGTCATAGGGATCTATACCGACAACAAATCTCAGCTGGCAACGCGCCCAGGCCTTCGGCGGGATTGCGTTGACAGGTGTCTCTGGGTTGCCCGTTTTAAACGCGAGCACTTCAAAGGAACACCAACCATATACCTGTTCAGCAGGGGATAGATCAGGCTCGCCCCAATCTGGCTCAATGACCGGACCTTCTGCACCGCCACTAACTTCGCAGTCTGCCAGTGCTCTTCGAACGGATGCGGGGATAGCGTCAGGCACCCACGCTTTGATTTTTATTTGGCCAGAGGGCGAAGTAATTGACGCAATCGCATGCGCGAGTTGAATTCCCGGATTGGAGATCAGGCCTCCCCAGTTACCAGAATGATGACCACCAGATCTTGCCTCGATGGTGAGGTCAAAATTCGCGCCTCCTCGTGATCCAAGAAAAATAGTGGGACGCTCGGCCTGTAGGCGCGGACCGTCTGAAGCAATTAAAAGATCAGCACTTAATAATGATCGATACTGTTCGCAGACCTCTCTAAGCCCAGGTGATCCCATCTCTTCACCCATCTCGATCAAGTACTTCGAGTTAAAGCCGAGCTTGCCACGCGTTGTCAAAACATGTTTGAGCGCCTCCATGTTGATGGTGTGTTGCCCCTTGTTATCAGCGATTCCTCGACCAAACCAGACGCCATCGACATCCGTCAACACCCAGGGCGACAGATTGGGTTTCCATTCAGGTTCAAGTCCGCGAATCACATCCCCATGACCATAGCCCAACACCGTGGGTAGCGCTTCATCTTCAAACCGCTCGGCAAACAAAAACGCTGCCTTGGCTTTTGGATGGGTCAGCAACTGACAGGTAAATCCCATGGCTTCGAAGGCGGGCACCATCTCTAGGGTCAAATATTGCATCAGCACGTCTGCGCGGGCAGGATTTTGACTCTCTGTGGGGATAGCGACTCTGCGCGCAATGGTCGAAAAGAAATCACCCGAATCAAAAGATTCGTGCGCGCGTGCAATAGCTTGATCACGGGTCATGGGGGATTAACCAATCAAAGTAAGTGTTCAGATGCCGAGCGTAATACTCGCCTACGCTGTCGACTTCAGGAAGTGTCCGCCCAAGTATAGAATGTGCGCAAAGCCAATGGCAATCAAGTGTCTCAGGGCTGAAAACGAAAGACGCAAGGGTCAAAATGAAACAAGATGCGCTTCAAACTGCGGTTCAATTTGCAATTGATCATGAAACCCCTTGGGATCGGAGCGTTCACGGCGTTTTCGGCGTTCACCCTGGGGATCCGGCGCCGTGGAATCGTCTCTTCGGGCCCGTTCACGACCGGGGGTCAGTGTCTGGCACGATTTATTCTGGCGGACGCTATTTGACCTCGTGGGGTGAACCTCACCGCGCCGATTTGACCTTTAGCATTGCAAAAACATACTTGGCATTACTCGCAGGTGTCGCTCACGACCGGGGCTTGTTGCCTGATGTTGATGAACCGATTGTGAACCGAGTAAAAAACATCGGTTTTGAATCGGGTCAAAACGCAGAAATCACTTGGGCCCAGATGTTGCAACAGACCAGCGAATGGGCCGGTGAGTGTTTTGGCATCCCCGATCAAGTCGATCACTATCGGCATGTTAATTTTGCGCCCGCTCCCAACGGCAAAAAAGGTGATTTGCGACCAAGAAATCGCCCTGGTACCTACTGGGAATACAACGACGTGCGTATCAACCAATTGTCGCTTGCACTCATGCATCTTTTTCAGCGTCCGTTACCTCAGGTATTTAGCGACGCGATTATGCACCCTGTCGGTGCCAGCAATAATTGGCAATGGGTGGGGTATGACAACTCTTGGACCCGCATCGCGGGCAAAGAGGTTCAATCGGTTCCGGGCGGCACCCATTGGGGGGGTGGTCTGTCCATCTGCAGTGAAGATCAAGCAAAAATTGGTCAAATGATCCTTGACGGTGGCCGCGCTGCTGGTCAACAAGTGATTTCAACCGATTGGATCAATCGTATGCGAACCCCCTGCCCTGTGGCTCCTAACTATGGCTATTTAGTGTGTTTGAATGCCAACCGACGTGTTTTTCCGAGCGTGTCAGAGAGCAGTTTTTTTGCCATCGGCGCGGGGACTTCGTATACATGGATGGATCCCGACAAAAATCTGGTCGTTGTGGTGCGATGGATTGATGCCAAGCATGCGGATGAATTTTTTTCGCTCGTGTATAAGGCCATCGACTAACATAAGCCATGACCCATGAAACCTACATCCCCGGCAAGGACGCCTCGTTAGAGTCCACCATCCAAACGATGCGAGATAAGCTTGCCTTGCGCGGCTTTCATTTGAACGAATCTTCATTACTCCACCCCGTGGACAGCATTTGGTCCGTTCACGTGCGTGATCGCGACTGTCCCATGCTCTTTGCTAACGGTAAAGGTGCAACGGAACTCGCCGCACGAGCGAGCGCCTTTGGTGAATTCTTTGAGCGTTTGGGTACGCATTATTTTTGGACGCATTTTTATTTGGGTGAAACGCGGGCGAATGCAGCGTTTGTGCACTACCCTCAAGAACGCTGGTTCGCGCACACAGAAGATGGCCACTGGTCAGACGAAATGCTGAACCCCGCGCTGCGGGCGTTCTACGACCCTGATGGCGAAATCGAGACCGAAGTGCTGGTCGACTTAAATTCAGGCAATGTGAACCGAGGTGTCTGTGCGCTGCCGTATTCGCGACTAAGCGATGGCGCCTTGACCTGGTTTCCCGTCAATATCATCGGCAACTTATATGTCAGTAATGGTATGGCAGCCGGCAACACCATGATAGAAGCACGCAGCCAGGCCTTGTCAGAAATTTTCGAACGCCACATCAAGTATCGGATTATCAGCGAAGGCTTATGTCTGCCTGATGTCCCCGAACACGTGCTTGCCCGTTATCCAAAAATCGAGGCAGGCATCAAAGGACTCAGAGAGGCAGGGTTCGGTATCTTGATCAAAGACGCCTCGCTTGGCGGTGAATACCCCGTGATGAACGTGACATTGCTTCACCCAAAAGATCAAGGTTGTTTCGCGAGTTTCGGTGCACATCCTCGTTTTGAAATTGCGCTCGAGCGTGCACTGACCGAACTTTTGCAAGGCCGGTCGCTGGACTCTCTCGAGGGGTTCCCAGAACCGGGTTTTGACATGGAAGAAATTAATTCGGTTGCCAACCTAGAGATCCATTTTGTCGATTCGAGCGGTGTGGTCTCTTGGGATTTCGTCAGCAACAAGCCAGACTATCCCTTTCACGATTGGAACTTCAGTACAACCACCCAAGAGGATTATGACTGGCTATGCAATCGCATCGCCAAGGACAATTTTGAAATTTACGTTTCCGATTTTGCCGAACAAGGTGCCTATGCCTGCCGGATCATCGTGCCTGGCATGTCAGAAATTTATCCGGTCGACGACCTTGAGTTCGAGAACAACAGCGCAGGCAATTTGATTCGGCCCGCGATGACTCGTCTTTCTACATTGGATGAGCACGCATTGATTGAACTTCAGGCGGATTTAGCCTCAATTAATGCCTCCGATGAGCGACCACTCTGGGAGATCCTCGGACTAGCAGTGCCTGTGGGCACCGCTTGGAAAGAACTGAGAATGGGTGAGCTAAAAACCCTGGTTGCCTTAGCCTTAGGCGATCGAGAGGCTGTGCTCGATGGTTGCCAGTGGCTCAGGGGATATCAGCAGATGAACCCAGCCCGGTTGGCGGTTTATCAATGTCTAGAAAATATCATCAAGCTCGAAGACCCCTCGCCTTATTTAGCTGCACTTGAGCTGATGTATGGACGAGATACCGTCCAGATGGCACAACGTGCCTTGAATAAAACGGACGTGTTCTTTGGTTTGAACGATCTCGGCCCTAATTTTGAATTCAGTGACATGCATCAAACGCTGTTAGCGGCATACGATAAATTATTTCAATAATGCAACATAAAAGGGAGACAACGTGAGAGAAAACACGATTTTGACGAAGTTGCGTGCTGGTCAAACGATTATCAATGGCTGGTTATCAAGCAATGGATCATTCACAGCAGAGGCAATGGGTTACGTTGGATTCGATTGCGTCACCATTGATCTGCAACATGGCCTGATTGGTATTGATACTGCCCTGCCCCTGTTCCAGGCGCTATCCATTACCAATACCATCCCGATCGCTCGACCCATGTGGAACGACCCCGCGCAGATCATGCGGTTGCTAGACTCTGGCGCTTACGGGATCATTAGCCCGCTGATTTCCACCGTGGATGATGCTGCAAAACTGGTATCCGCATGTCTCTATCCCCCTCGCGGCACCCGTTCTTATGGGCCCGCCAGAGCCATCATGTATGCAGGGGCTGACAATTATTATCCCGAAGTAGATTCACAAATTTTAAAACTTGCCATGATTGAAACGCTGGCAGGGCTTGAGAATCTCGATCAAATTCTGCAAGTCGAAGGCCTGGATGGTGTTTATATTGGCCCGAATGATTTGTCGCTGGCGATGGGCTATTTGCCAAAGACCGAACCGACAGATAAAGAGGTGCTTGACATGGTTGCTCACATCTGCGAACGGGCTCATCAGCATGGCAAATACGCCGGCATGCACGGTACCTCAGGCGCCTCTGCAGCGGCCAGCGCAAAAAAGGGGTTTGATTTTGTCACAGCGGGTAGCGATATCGGGTTGTTATCAACAGCTGGCAAAGCTGCTGTGGCAGCCGTTCGCCAAGCTTAAATGAAACTATCTTGAACCAGCGAGCGAGCAGGGAGTCAACATGCAGATCAATTTGAACGGCAAACGGGCGTTAATTGCAGGCGGTAGCCGTGGTATCGGCTTATCAATTGCCAAAGCTTTCGCCGCAGCCGGTGCGGATGTTGCTATCTGTGCACGTCAGATGGCCCCGTTACAAGAGGCCGCGAATTCACTTCGTGCCTACGGGCACAAGGTAAGCGCGCTTGCCTGCGATTTAGCCGATGAAGCAGCGATCAGGGGTTGGGTAGAACAGGCAGCAACCGATCTAGGCGGGATAGACATTCTGGTCAACAACGCTTCGGGTTTCGGGCGTAGCGACGACGAGGCTGGTTGGGCACTGAGTTTGCAAATTGATGTCATGGCTGGCGTGAGGTGTTGCGCCGCAGCTATACCCTATTTGCTTGACGGTGGTGGCAGCATCATTCACATCGCCTCGATCTCGGGGCTAAGTGCGAGCACTCGAACGCCGCCCTATGGGGCAGCAAAAGCCGCCACGATTCACTACACAAGAACACAAGCATTGACGCTTGCGCCCAAAGGTATTCGGGTGAACTGCATCTCTCCCGGCTCCATCTATTTCGAGGGAGGGGTTTGGGATAACGCTAGGCAAAACAACCCGACGCTCTACGATAGTATTAAACAAAGCATCCCAGCTGGGCGCTTCGGCACACCGGAGGAAGTAGCCAATGTTGCCGCGTTTCTGGCCAGTGATCTTGCCTCTTGGGTGACGGGTCAGAATATCTCTGTGGACGGTGCTCAGGCCTTGGCTTGAGAGTTCATTTGCGTTTAAGTGGTTATTTCTTCGCGATTAACTAGAGCGTTTGGGCTTATCCGAGCGCTCCACATTCATTAGGCAGATCATGGGTATCAATGAGGATTATTCCGCTTTGCAGAAAGTGATGCTTGACTACTCCGACTGGGTAGTCAGCTCGGCCTTGAAAATCCTGCCTCGCTTGGCGCTTGAACACAAATCGATCGTTGATTTTGGATGCGGCCGCGGAGACTGGCTCAGAGCAGCAAAGCAACTGGGGGCTTCGGCCGTGCTGGGGCTTGATACCTTTTCGCTTGAAGGATTTGCATCAGACATACCCGTGGAGTACGTCAATCTGACAGAGGACATTGCTCTGCCCTTTCGCTACGACGTGGCGATGTGCTTAGAGGTCGCCGAACATCTACCTGCAAGTGCAGCAAAGACCTTGGTGGGTTCGCTGGTTCGGGCATCGCCGGTTGTACTTTTCTCTGCGGCAATCCCTGGCCAAGGGGGTATCCATCATCTCAATGAACAGCCTCCTCAATACTGGTTTGATTTGTTTCAGACTCACGGGTATGTCTGTCTCGATTTTCGTGATGATATTTGGTTGGATAACGAGATCGAACCTTGGTACCGGATGAATGTCTTGGTGTTTGCTCATCCAGAGGCGATCCCCGACAGCCTGATGACCCATCGAGTCGAACGAGCACGACATTTAGTTCATCCTGACATTTTCCAGGCCTATGCGCCTGTCGGTCGAAATATCATTCTGCATTTCGATCAAGCTAAAAAACAGTGGTTTCCCGAATTCACCGAATAAACCAAAGAGGGATACGGTATGTCTGATCTGCCGACACACGTTCGAATTCTTGAAGAAGGCCCACGCGAGGGGTTTCAAATTGAAAAAGGTCCGATTTCTACAGCGCGAAAGATCGAGCTGATTGATAGCCTTTCAGAGACCGGGGTAGAACAAATCCAGATTACCTCATTCGTCAGTCCCAAAGCGGTGCCATCCATGGCTGATGCCGAAGCGGTTGCCACGGGTTTTCGACGTAAGCCGGGCGTTAGATACACAGCGCTCTGGCTAAACGACAAAGGGCTTGAGCGTGCAATCGCCACCCAACGATTAGACATCAAAGGCTCGTTATCACTCACGGCATCTGAAGCTTTTTTAAAACGCAATCAAAACCGCACCCATGCAGAGAACGTCGCCGCGGTGCGATCCATTATCGATACCTACAAACACCACGGCATTGCCGTTCAGCGGGCGAGCATTATGGCTGCCTTTGGTTGTAACTTTGAAGGCGATATCTCAGTTCAACGGGTGTTGGATCTGATTCAGCAACTGCTCGATCTCGCCGCCGAAGGCGGATTAACGCTGGATCTCATCTCATTGGCTGACACCATGGCATGGGCAACACCGGCATCTATTTACAAGGTTGTTGGTGCTGTCCGCAATAAATACCCGTCACTTAATTTGTCCTTACACCTGCATGACACCCGCGGCATGGGCATTGCGAATGCCTTCGCAGGTCTGCAGCTAGGCGTCGCTACGTTTGATGCTGCGGTGGCCGGATTAGGGGGCTGCCCTTTTGCCATGCATGCAGGGGCATCCGGCAATGTCTGTACGGAAGAACTCGTATTCATGTGTCATGAGATGGGGATCGAGACAGGCATCGACCTCGAGAAAATGATCGCGTCTGCGTTGTTGGCGGAAGACATCGTGGGTCACCCGCTTCCTGGATCCGTGATGAAAGGTGGATCTTTGGCGATGTTGAGACGCAAGGTCAGCGATGACACGAAAAAGATCACTGCTTCACGCACTAACTAAGCAAGCCTTTGTTGTCATAAACGCACAACATCCGTACAGTATGGTTAGCTTTCTTACTGAATGGATGCACAGCGCAGAATGCCAAATAGCCAAGTCGATCGCAAAGTTCGTGTCGTTATGCTGGGTAGTTTTTACCGCGGATACTATTTGTTAAATGAATTGCTCTTTGGCGACATCGGGTCATCGGTTGAGGTGGTTGGCGTAGCGACCGATGATCCGAGCAACACTTTTATCAGCCCGGGCAAGCGCGTTTGGCAATACCCTCACACCATCGCAGAAGCGGAAATGGTCGAGAAGCTTGCCCTTCAAAGCGGCCTGGACGTCTACAAAGATAGAGTCAATAGCCAACCGTTTTACGATTTACTTGACCGTAACTGGAAACCTTGGTCAGCGAAGGCAAACCGAAGCTCAGAGCGCGTATTGGTATTCATTCTGACGCCGTGCTTGTCGGCAACATCGGCTCGACTGAGCGGTTAAGTTACACGGTGATGGGTGATGGGGTAAATATCGCGTCGCGACTGGAAGGGGTTAATAAAGGGTATGCAACCGGCATCTGCATCAGCCATGCTGTTTACAAAGAAGCCGGCGAAAAATTATGGGTGCGCCCGATCGATCAAATTGTTGTTAAAGGTCGTAAGGCCGAAATCACGATCTACGAACTGGTGGGCATCCGCGACGACGACCCTGAGACGAGCCCTACCGAAAGCCAGATAGCGCTATGCCTCGATACTCAGAAAGCATTTAATTATTTCGTCAATGGAGAATACGGGAAGGCTGCCGAAGAATATGCAGCGAATGCGGATCGGTATAGCGATCAAGTCTCTGTTGTCATGGCTGAGACATGCAGACGTTTGGATGTGACGGTCATCACGCAGTCAATTGCCTACGATGCAGAGTCTTAACTCTTTGACGTTGAAAACATCGCTGGTTAGCGAATGGCACAGAGGTAACTGACGCAAAAAAGCCCCGACGCCGGGGCTTAGTATTATGCAAGTGGTAGGCGGTATTGGAATCGAACCAACGACCTCCACGATGTCAACGTGGCGCTCTAACCAGCTGAGCTAACCGCCTGCAAAGACCAACAGTATAGCGGTTATTTGATCGACCTGTCAATGCGACTGCGCTTGGGCTGCGTCAATTTTGCGAACGACGATCACGCTTGAGAACTGTCTGAATAAACGCTTTCATCTTCACCGGTGATTTGATCCCGGGGGTATCTTCGACCCCGCTGCTGATATCGACTGCCCAGGCATCGAATTGATCCAGTGCTTTCTCAACGGTAGTGGCGGTAAGCCCACCAGAGAGGATAAAAGGTCGAGCCTCACGCTCAAGCGATTTCAGGCCACTGAGCAAGTTGTAATCGAATGACTCGCCGCTGCCGCCATAGGCAGGGGTATAGGTATCAAATAACCATCCAGCTGCATAAGGGTGTTCTAAACAAGTATCAACCAAAGCGTCAGCGGTATGACAACCAGGCCCTCCGACCCTGAAGGCTCGAATATAGGGCAACCCATATGAGGCACATTGCTCTGATGTCTCATCACCATGAAACTGCAAAACACTGGGGGCCACGATATCAATGACCGCTTCAACCTCTTCGTCACTTGGATTGACGAAAAGTGCCACGGTATTAAGAAACACAGGGGCTTTACCGCTTAACTTTGCGGCTTGAGTGGGTGACACATATCTTTTGCTCTTGGGATAGAACACAAAACCCACCGCATCAGCCCCTAATACAGCGGCTTGCTGTAAATCTTCAGCACGAGTGATGCCACAGATCTTTATTCGCGTTCGATTAGCGCCAGCGTAGTTAACGTTCAAAAGGTAATTTCCCAGGTTGAGGTAAATCTATATCGGGATAATGTACACCGGTTAAATAGAGCCCGTCAGGCGCAAACGTGGGCGCTGCCAAGGTTCGATCCCGAGCCATCAGTATTTCTGCCATATAGCTGACTGGTTGACGGCCTTGACCAATTTGGAGAAAGGCGCCAACGATATTTCTCACCATATGGTGCAAAAAAGCATTGGCTTGTAGCTGAAAACGAATCAAATCACCATCTTGCACAATATTCAAAACGGTCATTGTTCGCACCGGCGATGCTGCCTGACACTGTGAAGAACGAAAGCTCGAGAAATCATGTTCTCCAAGCAAAGCTTGCGCTGCCTGCTGCATGAGCGATACAGAGAGAGGTTGAAACACCCATCCTGCTCGGCCCACCCAAAGCGGTTGCCGCACGCGACTATTGATCACCGCGTAGGTATAAGACCTTGCTCGAGCTGAAAATCGCGCATGGAAACTATCCGGTACCATTTGAGCCCACTGAACAGAGACAGACTCAGGGAGTTTGGCGTTTAAGCCCCTAACCCAAGACTCTGGTGGCCTGTCGATCAAGGTGTCTAAGTGCACAACTTGAGCAGTTGCATGAACGCCAGTGTCGGTCCTTCCTGCACAAATGGTTTTGTGATGTTGACCAGTAAACGAGGCAATGGCTGTCTCAAGTGCATCTTGCACGGTAAGACCGTGAGGCTGAGTTTGCCAACCCTGCCAAGGGCGACCATCATAGGCAACGCCGAGTGCAATACGGCTGGTCACATCACTCGGCATCAACGAACGAAACCCACTTGCGGGTTATTTTGTTGTCCTGATTTGCGCCTTATCCGCTGGCACATTCAACGTGACTGCGCCATCATGTTCAGATACCTTCAGATCTAAATCGATTTTGCTTAATTTATCAGTCACAGCGGCTTTGGTTGCAGCTTCGCGGGCACTATCAACGACTGGGGCACCTCCACCGCCGTCAGGCGGTGTGTGTCCACCGGCAACGGTGCTATGCCCACCACGCTCGCCGTGTTTGAAATAAGAAGCAACAGCGTATTCGACCTGACTTGAAACTTCGTCATCTTCCGCATCAAGATCGTTGCGCATGCCTGCGGCTCGCATTGCCCAAGCGATGATAATGGCGATCAACCCCAACACGCCTGCGATGGTCAGTATTAAATTACCCAAAACCCAAGCAGATAAAGCTTGATAATCAAAACTATTCTTAGTTTGCTCTTCTTTTGCCGGTGCTGTATCCGCGACCTTTGCAGTCGCTTCAACAGGCTTGGCCGCTTCACCAGCCGCGAGTGGGGTTGACTCACCGGTTGAAGGCACCGGCGCCGCTGGCGCCGCTGCTTCTTTTAATTGCTTGATGTTTTGCTGCAGTGCATCCAGTCGAGCTTGCTCTTCTTGGCGCTGTCTCTCTGCGGCAGCACGCGCATCGGCGGCGGCATCTTCTTTGGTTTGGTTACTCAGACTGACCTTGTCTTCGCCTTTGGGGGCTGGCGGCTGAACAGTCTCAGGCGCCTGCACTGAACCACTCTGGGTATTACTGGGGGTCAATTTTTGAGGTTTGGCCGCAGTCGGGCGCCCGCGCATGGTGTTGAAGGCACGTACCTGCTCTGCAAAGGTGTTACGCGCAAGCTGAGGATCAATCGACTTTACCGCCGCAGCATCAGGGATCTCAAGCGTGACACCTGCCTTGAGCAGGTTCATGTTTTGATCAATGAAAGCGTTTGGGTTGGCTTGAAACAACGCCAGCAACATCTGATAAATCGAGGTGCCAGGAACGGCATTGTTCTGCGCAATCGCAAACAACGTGTCGCCTTGCTTCACGCTGGCAGATCCGCTTGCTGGCGAGCTTAGCTTGGGCGCGCTGTTCGTGGTTTGAACGTCATCAACCTTAGGCAGCGTAGGCGCTTTCATCACACCGCCCACGATGAAGCTTAGCTGTATGACTTGATTGCTAGAAGCTGTCGTCACCTCAAGTAGCAAATCGACAGCAGCAGTGTCAATTGCCTCAGGGGACGTAATCTGAATATCACGTTTTGGATTACCGCGACCTGGGCCCAGACGAACCGTCATAGAGCCAATGCCAACTGGCGGCTTTAACCCAACGCTGTCCCACTGACTTTGATCGGCAATCTTGACTTTCAGCGCAGTTGAGTCTTCGGGGGTCAAGGACGAAATGACGGCATTGACCAACAACGGCTGGCCAGCCGAAGAGGCCAAACGAGGCTGGCTTATCGTCTGAGCTGTCGTCATACTCGGAAAAACACTCGCCAGTGCTAATGCGGCAACCCCAAGAGCTGCTTTGGCCTTAACGTACTGCAAAGATGTTTTTGTTGTGTTGGCTAGCACGACGTTCTCCAAAATATTTTCAAACCAATTTAAAAAAATTGGTCTATTACAGCTCACCTAAACTGATACGAAGCATACGACGCAACGGTTCAGCCGCGCCCCACAAGAGCTGATCTCCCACCGTAAAAGCACTTAAAAAGCTTGGGCCCATCGACAGTTTACGCAGACGACCTACCGGTATATCGAGCGTCCCGGTGACCGATACCGGGGATAGTGCTGCGACCGTGGCTTCCTTGGTGTTGTCGATCACCTTTGCCCAAGGCGTACCTTGTGACAAGATATCTGCAACCTCATCCAGCGGGATATCTTTTTTAAGCTTGATGGTGAGCGCCTGACTATGGCAACGCATTGCCCCTACCCTGACACATAACCCATCAATGGGGGTTGACGTTCTATCGAACCCAGGGCCTCTACCCAATATCTTGTTGGTTTCGGCTTCTGCTTTCCATTCTTCACGGGACATCCCATTCCCCAAGTCTTTATCGATCCAGGGGATGAGATTGCCTGCCAAGGGAATGCCAAAATGCGCTTGTGGCAGGTCGGCTGAATGCTGGCGTGCCAAAACACCACGATCAATCTCTAAAATGGCTGAGGCTGGATCATCAAGCAAGCTTTTCACAGATTCGTTAAGTAAACCAAATTGCACCAACAACTCACGCATGTGCTGTGCACCGCCACCAGACGCCGCTTGGTAGGTCATGCTGGTCATCCAGTCAACCAAGTCATGTTTGAACAAGCCAGCTAAACCCATCAGCATGCAACTGACGGTGCAATTGCCACCGATAAAATCTTTGATGCCCTTGCTCATCGCCGTGTCAATCACGTTGCGGTTGACGGGATCAAGAACAATGATGGCATCATCTTTCATGCGTAAAGTGCTTGCCGCGTCAATCCAGATGCCAGACCATCCCGCTGCACGAAGCTTGGGATACACCTCTGTGGTGTAATCGCCACCCTGAGCCGTGACGATAATGGGTAGCTTTTTTAGTGCCTCGATATCGAAGGCATTGAGCAGTGCAGTCGAACCTGCCCACTCAGGGGCGCGACCACCTGCGTTACTCGTTGAGAAAAAGACGGGATCAATGAGCTCAAAATCACCCTCGTCACGCATGCGTTGCATGAGTACCGACCCTACCATCCCGCGCCAACCCACTAAGCCAACTGATTGCTTCATCTGAACTTATAGAAACCTTATAAAATTTGCTCTAGTTTACAATTACTTAGAGAAAAAAGATGATAAAAGGGTCGAAATAGCCCCAAATTGGGGCTAGAAAGCTTGCAAATCTGCTACGAAGCTCAATTTGCAGGCTATCGAAGGGCGTCGATGACTGCTTTACCCATCGCCTCAGTGCCGACACGCGTCGTGCCAGCCTCATAAATATCTGCAGTTCTCAGCCCCTGAGACAACACCTTCTGGACTGCTTTTTCAATTTGATCAGCAGCACCGGCATTGTCCAATGAGTAGCGCAGCATCATGGCGGCCGACAAAATGGTAGCCAACGGGTTGGCAACATCTTGACCGGCGATGTCTGGCGCCGAACCGTGGCTCGGTTCATATAAGCCCTGACCGGATGAATTGAGCGACGCAGAAGGTAGCATTCCGATAGAGCCCGTCAGCATCGCTGCTTCGTCAGACAGAATGTCACCGAACATGTTTCCGGTGACGATGACATCGAACTCGCGTGGCGCGCGCACGAGTTGCATCGCTGCATTATCGACGTACATATGTGACAGCGCCACATCGGGATATTCGGCCGCAACTTCGGTGACAACATCGCGCCATAGTTGTGACGTTTCAAGCACATTCGCTTTATCGACACTGCACAATTTCTTGCTACGTTTTTGGGCAGCTTGAAAACCGATGTGAGCGATTCTGCGAATTTCTGGTTCAGCATATCGCATGGTGTCAAAGCCCTCACGCGCACCCGCAAAAGCGCCATCTGGTGCCGAGCGAACCCCTCTGGGGCTACCGAAGTAGATATCACCGGTTAATTCACGCAAAATTAAGATATCGAGACCTGACACGATTTCAGGTTTGAGCGAGGAGGCGTTAGCGAGCTCAGGATACAAAATGGCGGGACGTAAATTCGCAAATAGCCCCAGTGCCTTGCGTAAACCTAACAGTGCTTGCTCGGGACGATGCTCACGCGGAAGTTTGTCGTACTTCCAGTCACCCACCGCGCCGAACAAAACAGCGTTCGACGCTTGGGCAAGTGCGAGTGTTGATGGCGGCAAGGGATGACCATGCAAATCAAAGGCCTTGCCACCCACTGGTGCCATGTTCATCTCTAGTGGGAGGTCCAACGCCTGCAGCACCTTAACGGCTTGTTCAATAATCTCGGGACCAATCCCGTCACCTGGTAATACTGCAATTTTTTGTATCATGGGTTTCTCAATAAAGTGAGGCCGGATTTAACCGGCCTTTTAATCGTCAGATCGTTTTGTGAATAAACACTAGCTACCCAGTACTGGCCTCACATCCAACCAGGGATGCCTTGCCAGACGCTCAGCTTCAAACGCTTTGATCTTGTCAGCATGCACCAGCGTTAGCCCGATTTCGTCCAAGCCATTGACCATGCAATACTTGCGGTGTGCGTCAATGTCGAACCCCATCGCTCTGCCGTCTGGCGCGACCACGACTTGGTTTTCAAGATCAATGGTGAGTTTGTAACCAACAAAGCCCCTGACCTCGTCAAACAATCTTGCGACCTGCAATTCTGGCAGCACGATGGGCAAAAATCCGTTTTTGTAGCTGTTGTTATAAAAGATGTCGGCGAAAGACGGGGCAATGACGGCCTTAAAACCATACTGTTGCAAAGCCCATGGGGCGTGCTCACGGCTCGAACCGCATCCGAAGTTCTTGCGCCCAAGCAGTATCGACGCCCCTTGATAACGCGAATGATTCAAGACAAAGTCCGGATTGAGTGGCCGTTTGCTGTTGTCCATGCCGGGTTCGCCATGGTCAAGATAACGCAGCTCATCGAACAGATTGGGCCCAAATCCCGACCTTTTGATCGACTTCAAAAACTGTTTTGGAATAATTAAATCCGTATCGACGTTTTCACGATCCAGCGGGGCAACAAGGCCCTCATGTGTAATAAATTTGTCCATGTTGTTTTACCGGAAATTGCGAATATCAACGAAGTGACCTGCGCAGGCAGCCGCCGCCGCCATTGCTGGGCTGACCAAATGCGTTCTACCGCCATGACCTTGCCTGCCTTCGAAATTACGATTAGACGTCGATGCACAGCGTTCACCAGGCTCAAGACGATCAGCATTCATCGCAAGGCACATTGAGCAACCTGGTTCACGCCATTCAAAACCAGCTTCGACAAAAATTTTGTCTAATCCCTCGCGTTCTGCCTGTAACTTGACCAGACCTGAGCCAGCTACCACCAAGGCTTGACGCACATTACTTGACACGCGTTTGCCTCTGACCACGGAGGCCGCGGCACGCAAATCTTCAATTCTTGAGTTGGTACAAGAACCAATAAACACGCGATCGATTTTGATATCGGTCAGAGGTGTGTTGGGCTTTAAGCCCATGTACTCAAGTGCGCGTTCCATCCCACTGCGGCGCACCGAGTCTTTCTCTTTGTCAGGATCTGGGACTCTATCCGTCACGGGCAAGACCATTTCTGGTGACGTACCCCAAGTCACTTGAGGCTGAATATCACGGGCATCCACGTCGATAATCGTGTCGAATTGAGCGCCTTCATCAGAGTGCAAAGTCTTCCAATAAGAGACCGCCGCATCCCAAAGCGCCCCAGTGGGCGCGAATGGCCGGTGACGGAAGTACTCGATGGTTTTCTCATCAACGGCGACCATCCCAGAGCGGGCGCCACCTTCGATGGACATGTTACAGACAGTCATGCGCCCTTCTACGGACAATCCTCGAATAGCGCTACCTGCAAATTCAATGGCGTGACCTGTTCCGCCCGCCGTGCCAATCTTGCCAATGACGTGCAAAATGAGATCTTTAGCGGTGACGCCAACGCCGAGATTGCCTTCAACTCGAACCAGCATGTTTTTGTTCTTTTTGACCTGCAAGGTCTGCGTTGCCATGGCGTGTTCAACTTCAGATGTGCCAATACCGAAAGCAAGCGCAGCGACGGCGCCATGAGTACTCGTGTGAGAATCACCACAGACCACGGTCATGCCAGGCAAAACGGCCCCTTGCTCGGGGCCAATCACATGGACAATACCCTGACGCACGTCATTCATTTTGAATTCAGTCACGCCATGTCGATCGCAATTGGCGTCTAGCGTATCAACTTGCAGACGAGACACCGGATCCGCAATGCCTTGCGCTCGATCAGCGGCGACAGTGGGCACGTTGTGGTCAGCAACGGCCAGATTCGCGTTTAACCGCCATAACTTCCGACCAGCCAACTCAAGCCCTTCAAAAGCCTGTGGGCTGGTGACCTCGTGCAACAAATGTCTGTCGATGTATAGGATCGCTGTCCCGTCCGATTCTTCGTGAACCACATGGGCATCCCAGAGCTTGTCGTAAAGTGTTTTTTTCATATGATTTTCTTACCAACCAATAATTCTGATGGGCTGATTTCAACGAATCAGTCGGATGATAGGCCTCATCGCTTTGGCAGACAAAACGGCCTCCTTTAACGAGCGCTCGATTATGCCACAGGGATCTTGGTTCATCAGCCGCAGCGATGCGTTTGCGCTGGATTGCATCCAGTTAACCGCATTGCGCGCGATGCCTTAAGGCATGATCCATCAAAACGATCGCTAACAGTGACTCTGCGATCGGTGTTGCCCGGATGCCAACGCAGGGGTCGTGACGACCCAGTGTTTGCACCATCACAGGCTCGCCAACGCTATTGATGGATCGTCGTTCAATTCTGATACTCGACGTAGGTTTAATGGCAAGGCTGACGGTGATCGGCTGACCCGTAGAAATGCCACCAAGCACACCGCCAGCGTTATTCGTTAAAAATCCGTCTGGGGTAATTTCATCGCCGTGCTCTGAACCACGTTGAGCAATACTGGCGAACCCAGCGCCGATTTCAACGCCTTTGACCGCATTGAGCCCCATCATCGCGAAGGCGATGTCCGCGTCCAGTCGATCATATATGGGTTCTCCCCAGCCTGCCGGTAGCCCTTGCGCGACTACTTCTATTTTTGCACCGACCGAGTCGCCGTCTTTACGCAACTGATCCATGTAAGCCTCTAACTCTGGCACGACAGCTTGATCGGCGGCATAGAAAGGATTGCTGGGCACATCATCCCACTGTTTGAATGGGATCGAAATCGGGCCTAACTGGCTCATATACCCTCGAACAGTAATGCCATAGGTCTCAAACAACCATTTCTTGGCAACCGCGCCTGCACCAACGGTGGGTGCAGTAAGACGCGCAGAAGACCTGCCACCGCCCCGAGGATCTCTGACGCCGTATTTTTTGGTGTAACTGAAATCTGCGTGACCTGGCCGAAACGTGTCGGTAATCGCTTTGTAATCCTTACTGCGTTGATCCATATTGCGAATCAACAGAGCAATGGGGGTACCCGTTGTTCGTCCCTCAAAGACACCTGAAAGAATTTCGACTTTATCTTCCTCTTGACGCTGGGTGACGTGGCGAGAAGTACCGGGGCGGCGGCGGTCGAGCTCAGCCTGAATGTGCCCTTCGTTGAGCAACATGCCTGGTGGGCAACCGTCAATGACACAGCCAATAGCTGGCCCGTGAGATTCGCCAAAATTAGTGACGCAAAAAAGATTACCGATCGTGTTACCAGACATGTTGCTTGTATGAGTGGGTTGAAGGCATGGATGCCTTATTTTTGTTGATGAATAGATTATCGCACTCAGCGCATTATGATGAGCAACTGACTTCCAAACTGCTCGCCCAGTGCGGGGGCAAGGCAGCGTAGGACGCCATGCCGGGAATAGACTGAAAAGGATTTTTTAGCATTAGCATGACCCGTTCAATTTCAGTTGAATCCCCCCGCTGCGCCGCTTCGATTGCCTGCTGGGCAATATGATTACGAAGAACATACAGTGGATTGACCGACAACATGCCGGAAATTCTTGCTTGATCGGTACCGTCTTGTTGTGCGATTCTCACGTGGTAGCGATCAAGCCAGGCCTGTGCTGCTTCTCGATCTGCAAATAAGTCGATGAAAGGCTTGATAGAGGTATCGGTGGTGCCGCCGAGATCTTCCGCAATTTGAGCCGGACTCGCAGGTGTCATGCCAGGCGCGTGTGCCAATTGTCTGAAAGCTAAGGTAAAGTCTGCTCTGTTGTGATGCATCAGGCTCCAGAGACTGTCAATCAGTTCCTCGTCACCCAACCGCCAGTCTTTTAACCCAAGCTTGGCCATCATTTTGGCTTGCATCGACGATAAAAAGACAGTCTCAAACTCGGCGAGTGACCCCTGCAGCCGCTCTGCATCGGGGACTAGCTCGTACAGACTATTGGCCAGTTGAAAGAGATTCCAATTGGCGACCGCCGGCTGAGCATGCCATGCGTAGCGTCCGTTGGTATCGGTATGGTTACAAATATGTTTTGCGTTGAACCCATCCATAAAGCCAAAGGGGCCATAATCAAGCGTCAATCCTAAAACAGACATGTTGTCGGTGTTCATGACACCATGACAAAACCCGACAACTTGCCAAGCCGCCATCAATTGAGCGGTTTTAATGGCAACACATCGAAGCAACTCCACGTAGACTTGACCCGGTTTTGCGCTTTCTTGATTGTCACGGCACTCTGGATAGAATCGATCAATCACGTAATCTGCCAGTATCTTGAGCTCTTCAGGCTTTTTACGAGCAGACCAGTGCTCAAAAGAACCAAAACGTATGAAACTGGGGGCCACCCGCGCGACGACCGCTGCGGTTTCGATGGTCTCCCGGATGACTGGCTGACTTGAAGATATCAACGAAAGTGCCCGAGTGGTGGGGATACCCAAACCATGCATTGCCTCACTGGCTAAATACTCCCGTATCGAAGATCGCAAGACGGCGCGTCCGTCGCCCATACGTGAGTATGGCGTTGAACCCGCCCCTTTCAGTTGAATCTCCCATTCTTGGTCAGGATGCCCTACCCCAGCAAGCAAATGCGCACGACCGTCGCCAAGCTGACCTGCCCACACCCCAAATTGATGTCCACTGTAGACCGACGATAGTGTTGCCCCCCCGTCCATCGGGTTCGAACCACTCACGACGGATAAAAACTCTGTCGTTTTTAAGGCCGCTTGTGATAAACCAATCAAATCAGCGACTTCGTGATTGACGTGCAGCAGTGCAGCATCACTCAAGCCCTGCGTCTCTAATCTTGTATAGAACGCCGTGGGCAAGGACGCAAATGAATTCGTTTTGGGTAAAGCGGCGAAGCTATCGAATCGACTCATGAGCGCTGCTTCGCCAGTTTGGTTGTGGCTTTTGCCTGTTTCTTAGCTGGATACACATACAAAATCGCACAAACAAAAAAGATACCTGATAGGCCAATCTCGATCATGGGAAACAGCATTGAATGGCCTGGAGGATCAGACATTAATCGGACCACACCTTCCATCAAGTAGAGCAACACCAGCATTGACGACCACTGTACCGTGTAGAGACGTCCTGCCAGCAACCCTGGGACCGCAAATGCCAGGGGCAATGCCTTAAGAAACAAGAGGCTACCACCGGGTTTGATCGGTGCAAGCCACGTCTCCCAGAGGACGCAATGCAGAATCAAGCCCAATAAACATACCCAACACAGACGTAACAATAAGCGACTTAAAACGAGCTCAAGGGTCTGATCTTGGATATGCCCTGTTTCTGTCTTCATTTTTTGAACCAATCATTGAATCGATACGCTATTATCGCTTGGCAATCACCGCGAGGCGAGCTTGAAAGATATCAACCTTTATGACGCGCCCGAAAGCCCAGACGTCTCGATTAGTCACGCATGCCATGTATGAGATCTTAGGCTTTCTGTATCGGCGTGCGCAACAAGACCGTATTCTTGAAAGTGCCTCGAGCTTGACACTGTCGACCGTCATGGCCCTGGTGCCTCTGCTGGCCGTTGTTCTGTCACTTTTTACATCCTTTCCCCTGTTTCAAGAATTCAGCGATGCGCTGCAAACTTTTCTAATTCAAAACCTGCTGCCAGACGACATTTCTGAGACCATCATGCAGCATTTAAATGAGTTCGCCACCCAAGCGTCCAGACTCACGGCTATTGGTAGCTCATTTTTGATCCTAACCTCGGTACTGTTAGTGATGTCAGTTGATTCGGTGCTAAACCAAATCTGGCATGTGAACCGAGCAAGATCATTCACACAGCGAGTCATTGTTTACTGGGGTGTCATCTCACTGGGCCCGATTATCGTCGGCGCAAGCCTCTGGCTTTCCGCTTACATAGCGCAAAAATCGATTGGTCTCTTTGGCGAAATACCTAACCTCTTTGGCATGAGCCTTTCGCTGTTGCCTTTCGCACTGACTTGCGTAGGCTTCACGCTTTTGTTCATGATTGTTCCTCACCGACACGTGAGCTTGAGTAACGCCATCATCGGAGGGGTGATCACCACGGTGATTTTAGAGGCCGTCAAGTTGGGGCTTGCCTACTACATCAAACAGTTTCCGACTTATAAAATTATTTACGGTGCCTTCTCTACGCTACCGGTTTTTTTAATTTGGCTTTACACGTCATGGCTCGGTGTATTGATCGGGGCTACCGTCGCGGCCAACCTGCCGGTCATCCTGTCAAAAAAATACCAATCGCAGACCGTGACCGGCTCAGTTTTCATCGATTCGCTGCAGATTCTTGACGCACTGCAGCACTGCCAACAGCAGCAACCTGCGGGAGCGACCATTCGCTCGCTATTGCGCACGACTCGTGTTGATAGTGAAAGGCTGGATGAAATTTTGCAACTTCTCGAAACGCTGAATTACGTCACCCACCAGCAACAGGCTTCAGGCGAACGGTGGTTTTTAGTTTGTGACCCTAAAGTAACCCCCATCGGCCCGGTTTTTGATCGATTGGTCATCGATCGACGCAGAAATGATCTGGATCAGTCCCCTCAATTGCGGACAGCCCTGGCTCAGATGCTGGCCGGTGCCAATGAGCCAACCCTCGCGGATGTGCAGTTGCGGCATGACAATCAGAGCGACGACCCACTACAATCTGGATATTCGTCAATGGTCGAGGAGAACCAGCATGCTAAAAGTCAGTGAAATCCTTCGTGTCAAAGGAGATACCCTTTACACGGCGAGCCCTGACGCAACCGTAGCGCAAGCGGTGCAAACCATGAGCGAACACGATATCGGGTCTCTCGTTATCATGGATCATGGTGAACTTGCGGGCATGCTGACTTTTCGCGAGATCATTAGCCATCTGTACAACAACAAGGGCGATATTGGTCAAACGCGGATACGCAGTATTATGGATGATGCACCGGTTAGCGTATCCCCGAGCACCAGTGCTGACGAGTTGCAGCGTTTAATGTTGAACAACCACGCACGCTATATCCCTGTCATGGATGGCCCAGTCTTAATGGGTGTCATCTCGTTTTACGACATGGCGCAAGCACTGGTCGCCGCGCAAAAATTTGAAAACTCTATGCTGAAGGCCTATATCAAAGATTGGCCCAATGAGTCGTCAGATCAGGAAAACACCTCACAAGTTTGATGCACATGTCGCCACGCCTGCTCAATGACTTGGGCAGACGAAGCATTCAAAAGCTTATTATCAGACAACATCCGCCGCCAGTAGCGAGAGCCATGTCGACCCGCGAATAAACCTAGCAATGGTCGCACTAATACGCGAAGTGGGACATCAAGGCTCATCTGCTCGTCCGCATAAGTGACTAATTTTGCGATCAGCTCACCCTCACTCAGTCGGCTTGTTTGCCACCAATTAACGCTTATCTCAGCCAAAACCTCTGGGGTTTGCCATGCAGCGCGACCCAACATGACACCATCAAAATCCGGTTTAACGTCTTCACATTGCTCAAAGGTGGTGAGGCCACCATTGAGAACCACCGTTGCCTCTGGAAAATCTTTTTTCAGCTGAGCGGCGTCGTGGTAGCGCAGTGGGGGCACTTCACGATTGTCTCTTGGAGACAGGCCTTTCAACACCGCATTACGCGCGTGAACAATAAATACGCGACAACCATTTTCATACAGCGTGCCCACGAAATCCCGAACAAATCCATAACTCTCATCACGGTCGAGGCCTAAACGGTGCTTAACGGTAACCGGTTGACACTGCGCATCCTGCATGGCTTTAATGCAATCCGCAACAAGTTGCGGCTCAGCCATCAAACACGCACCAAAAGAACCTTTTTGTACTCGCTCTGAAGGGCAACCGCAGTTGAGGTTAATCTCGTCGTACCCCCACTGCTCGCCCAAGCGGGCCGCCACTGCTAACTCTGCAGGATCACTGCCCCCAAGTTGCAAGGCAATGGGATGCTCTTCACAAGAAAAATCCAAATGCCTCGGAATATCGCCGTGACGCAACGCACCGGTCGTAATCATCTCAGTGTAGAGTCGAGCTTGAGGTGAAAGCAGTCGATGAAAGTATCGACAGTGCCTGTCAGTGACGTCGATCATGGGGGCAACACACAAACGCCACCCTTCTTTGTCAAGTGACTGTTTTTGATGTGAAGTCGTCTGGGCGCAAGTGTGCTGCTGTGGCATAAAAGGAAATAGTAGAGACAGTGCCCGTATTTTAACGGTTTGACATGAAACATCAGACAACACTTCAATGTTGTTAGAATCTCGGTGTTGACACTATCGCATCCGCAACGCCGAACATGGCCGTTTTCACCCCAATTTCAGATCAAGACGCCCAAGATTTACTCACTCATTACGAACTGGGCGAGCTTGTTTCCTTGCAGGGCATTGCCGCTGGCATCGAAAACACCAATCACTTTTTGACCACGACCGCAGGAGAATTTGTTCTCACGACGTTCGAGGTGCTCACGTTTGAACAGCTGCCTTTTTACATTGAGCTGATGCACCATTTAGCAAAGCGCGGCATTGCAGTGCCTGAACCGCAAACTCGTAAAGATGGATCGCGGATATCAACGTTGCACAAGAAGCCAGCCTCGATCGTGACAAAGTTACCCGGTAGCTATACCGTTGATCCGACCGCAGAACATTGTGCGCAGAGCGCGGACACGCTAGCCCGTATGCACCTCGCTGCAAGTGATTTTTCAATTAAACAAGAAAACCTTAGAGGGTTGAGCTGGTGGACATCAACAGCACCTCGTGTGCAGCCTTTTTTAACGGCAGAGCAAAGCTATCTGTTGAGTAGCAGCCTAGCTGAACAACAAGCAATGGCTGCAACACCAGCTTGGGCACATTTGCCCGAAGGCCCATCTCATTGCGATTTATTTCGCGACAACGTCTTGTTTGCGGGCACGCCCGGTGAGCCTGTACTTGGAGGCTTTATTGATTTCTATTTTGCAGGGTGCGATAAGTGGCTATTTGATGTTGCTGTTTGTGTCAACGACTGGTGCATTGAACGATCCACCGGCCAGTTGATCCCTGCCCTGGCTTCAGCATGGCTTGAAGCCTATGCCAAAGTGAGAGAGTTCACCAACGATGAGCGTCGCGCGTGGCCAATGATGCTGAGAGCCGCTGCTTTGCGTTTTTGGCTCTCTCGGCTATACGACTTTTATATTCCTCGAGCGGCAGAGATGCTTAAACCACATGATCCGACCCACTTTGAGCGAGTACTATTGGCTCGAACAAACGACGCCATCGTGACACTTCCCTAGGACGTTCAATGCAAGCAGCAGCCTTACCCGCCATCGCAGGCTTGAATTGGGTAAAAGATGGATGGGTGCTTTTTAAGCGCCAACCGCTCGCCTTTTTTTCAGTTGCGCTGTTTATCAGCTTAATTCTGGTACTCGCAATACAGACGCCACCGGTGGGTCCGATCATCTTCGTCGTGCTTATGCCGGCCACGACATTCATGATCATGTCAGGTTGTCGTCAAGCAGCTGCCAACAGAAGAATATTGCCACTGATGTGGTTTCAAGCGTTTGAGCCGCCAAAGGTGTTGAAACGACTCATCAGCCTAGGTGCTTTATATCTGGCGTTATGCATGATGAGCGGGCTCGTGTCGTTTATTCCGTTTGGGGCCGAATTGGCTGATGCGCTGCAGACGGCCAGCACGGCCGGTGATTTCGAACCATTAATTACTTCGGCTCAACTGCCACTCTCGATCTTCGCAGTTTTATATATGCTGGTGACCATGTTGTTCTGGTATGCACCCATGCTTGTTGGTTGGCATGGTGTCCCCATGATTCAAGCATTATTTTTTAGTCTAGTGGCCTGTTGGCGCAATAAGCTGAGCATGCTGGTTTACGGTTTTGTATGGATTGGCATCTTTTTCGCCATTGACACTGCCATGAGTGTCTTCAGTTTAGTCGGCATCCCTGACGAGCTTTCCATCAAGCTGCAAATTCCTGTGAAAATTTTGGTTGCCAGTGTGTTGTATTGCAGCTTTTATCCGAACTACGTCTCTGTTTTTGAGTCTAAATCGAGTTAGCCATCTGCTCACGAACTAAGCGTTCTAACTTTTTTTGATATGCGGGAACATCAGCCCAGCAGATCGCTGTCGTTTCAACGACTGAGTGCGCACCCCAGCACCAGCAAAGCCTGAGTGGCACCACCTTTGGATAAACTTTGGTGACGCAATATTTGTTGTTTAAAAAAAAGACCGCAATGGGGTAATCGATGGTGAAGGTATGGATGCCGCTGCACGGCCTAAGCCATAAGGCCTGAGAGACCAACAACGGTGGACGACCGACGAGGCCTTTTAGCCGCGCGCACCACGTGTTGCACTCGATGATTTCCTTCAAATCACATGACGTCAATAGGTGCCTGCTTTTTTGTTAATTACTCTGCAAAATTTTCAGCACAATAGGGAATCCCAACACTAAAAAATTACAAGGAAATATAAAGACCGCAAGCGGAAAGAGCATTTTGACCGGGGCCTGCATCGACAGCTTTTCTGCTTTTAAATACCGATCCTCTCGCATCTGATTCGCGTGGTCACTGATCTGATGGGCCAGGCCCGTCCCCATATTTTCGGATTGGACAATGCAAGATACAAAGTAATCCAGCCCTTCTGAATCGAGATCACTCGCGAGATCTTGTAATACTTGGCTTAACGATCGTCCTGATTCAACGCCAATCAACACCGCCATGCACCATGGCTTGAATTGATGATCTGTCAGTGCTCGTGTCGCAAATTGAAAGGCGGTCGCCAGATTCAGGCCGGCGCTCAATGAGATCGAAATCAAGTCCATAAACGACGGCAGGGCACGATTGATATGAGCACTCAGCGCTTTGTTCTTGCTATCGACCCAGATCATAATGGCTGAAAATGATAGCAAACCACTTGCCAGCAGCGAAAATGCGTAGACAACTAACCTTTTAAAAGGATTGAATGCGGCAGTGCTCACATCCATCAACTGTAATGCGGTCAAAATGAGCGCCGTCAGGCCGATGAATAGAGCAAGCTGTGCCGCAAACAGATCTTCAGGCAACCAATCGTGTAGACCTGCGCGCCTCAATTTTCGACTGAAATAGCTACGTTGGCGCCACGTCATTGCGGGTTTAAGGCGACGGGAGACTGCCCTCAACAATGAATCTCGTTTGCAAACTGTCGTCGATTGGGTAGTTGCAAATGTCTGCTCTTTTGTGAAAACCATCTGAAACGAAAGGTAAACCACGGCACACACAGATGCACCGACAATCAAAACCACGAACCACTGCGTCACTTAGGCGTTCACCCGCAAAATGCGATGAATCATCCATATCCCTGATAAATCCAGTATGACGATCAATCCAATGACCCATTGCCCAGTTTGTGTATCGTAAAAGCACTGGGCTAATTCTGGACTTACCAATTGGATTGCTAGAAACAGAACCACCGGCATGAACCCCATCACCCACGCTTGCAGTCTTGCCTGTGTCGTTAATGCGTCAGTCTTTGCAATTTGATGTTGACGATGTTGCAATGACTTTGCGTGCGAGCCCAGCAAATTAGCTAAAGACCCACCCGTCTTAACGGACACACTGAACAAACTGGTCGTGATCATGACACTTTCTAGTGGAATCCGTTGATGTAGGCTCTCAAAGCCCTGATCAAATGACACACCCAATCTCAATTGACGGTTTAAGACACCCACTTCTTCACTCAAGGGGGATGGACTGACCCCCTCTAAGCGATTTAAAGCAAGCGTTAGATTCAATCCAGCCTTAAGCATCGCGCTTAACGACAGCAAAGCTTTGGGCAGTTGCAGATTGAATTTTTCATAACGCCGTCTAATAGCCCGTCTAATCACGGCCTTAGGAATTAAGAACGTACCGCAGCATGCCATGAAGGTGATCACAGCGTTACTGGTTAAAGCGTAAGTCAGTAATGCACAGACACTGGATAATCCTAATAAAACGGGCCAAATTTGGCGAGCGTCGATAAATAGAAATAATTGAGCAAGTCCTTGCCCGGTTTGTTGATTGACAGTAGCGACGTATTGACTAACATTGCGCGTGATTTGCCGTTCGATTGCGAGTACTAAGCAGACAACCGATAGCACAAGCAGTAAAAAAGATAACAATTGAAGCACAGCGCTGAACCTCATCAGCCTTCACGACTATTAGGGGTTTAAAAAAATGGAGGGAAGATTCGAGTAATGAAATTGTTTCGCTTGATCGTCCCAATTCACATAGGGTTGCAACAAATAGGTGCCGGACTCAGTGCCGACGATCTCAGCGATGCTAACCACTCTTCTCACCCCAGCGTTATTGCGCTTTATTTGCACGATGACCTGAAACGCCGATACGATCAATTCTTTGATGGCAGCTAACGGCAAGTTGGGGGCAGCCAGCAAGATAAGAGACTCTAGTCGTTTCAGTGCATCCCTATCATTGTTCGAATGCAGCGTGGTAAAAGACCCATCGTGCCCGGTATTCAGTGCCATGACCATATCGAGCGCTTCGGCCCCCCTCACCTCACCAACGATGAGTCGATCAGGCCTCATTCTTAGCGCGTTTTTGACTAAATCACGAATGGTGATCGCACCGAAGCCTTCTGTATTTGCGGGTCTTGCCTCTAAGCTAACGACATGCGGGTGACTAAGATGAAGCTCAGCCGAATCTTCGATGGTGATCACTCGCTGCTCTCTTGGTATCGCGTTTGCAAGGATATTTAACAAGGTTGTTTTGCCTGAGCCGGTGCCCCCTGAGACCATCACGTTGAGTCTGGCTTTGACAATTCTTTCTAGGTAATCAGCGGTAGCCTGACCAATAAACCCCGTTTTGGTTAACGATGGAATGGTACGATTTTTTACCCCGAACTTCCTCACGGTGAGGGAGATCCCTCTAGTGGAAATAGGAGACAGCACTGCGTTTAACCGAGAACCATCAGCAAGCCGTGCGTCAACCATTGGAGACGACTCGTCCAAGCGACGTCCCAACGGAGAAACAATACGATCGAGAATGACTCTCAGAGCAGCTTCACTACTAAAAGCGTTCGCATCAGGCATGATCACTCCGTCGCGTTCCACATAAACATCATCGAAGCGATTGACCATAATCTCTGACACGGTCGGGTCCGCAAGTAGTTCTGAAATCAACCCTAATCCCAAGGACTCATCGACTACCTGCTGAATCCAAGCGCTCAATATTGACGGTGTGTTAAATCTTTCATCTCTTGCAAAATTGTCAAATAAATAGCGGGATGCTTGCGCTTTAAGCGTATCGCCTGCCATGGCGGTGACGTCTAATTTCCTGAGATCAAACGCTTTCATTAATGAGGTATGCATTTCATCAAAAATATCGCCAGGTATTTTTGAACTGATTATCGTTGGTGACGCCGTACATGATTGGCTCTGCGCCGTACTGTCATCTCTCGAGCTTTGTGTTGTCAAAACAGCCTGATCTTCAGTCGTTGCTTGGGTAACTGGAATGTGAGCTATTGATTCAAATTGGATGAGGCAAGGGCCAATGACTAGTCGGTCTGAAGGCAGTAATGGCCCATGAGTTGCAATACGCTTGTCATTCACAAAAGTGCCTAATAGAGTACCTAAATCATGAGCAAATAACACATCACCTGTCCGCTCAACTCGGACATGCCGCTTTGCGATTTTCCAGTGGTTAATGCGCACATTGCAATCCATCCCGCGGCCAATTAAGCATGGCACGTCGACAAGACGTTTATCAAATCGGTCATCCTGATAGCGAATAGACAGTTCAATCATTTAGTCCTCCCACTGATCGGTTGAGTGCTGATGAGTCTGCAGCGATTCAGTTGTCACGACAGGTCGATTCAGTGTCAGTCCGTCGAGACTCGGGGACTGTCTGAAGCGTTCATCAATGACATCCTGTACGTTGACGATACGTGCGTCACTTCCAACTAGCGAAGGATCGACGATGTGTGGCGTCACTAAAATGGCAAGTTCGATCTGACGTTCATGCGTTCGCTCAGTGCCGAACAGGCTGCGCAGTATCGGTATCTCCGACGCTCCAGGAATACCTTCCCATTCGTGTGATTTTTCGCGAGAAATGAACCCACCTAGAATTAACGTCTGGCCAGACTTCACATTGAACTCCGTCGACGCACGCCGAACGCGCATCGCAGGACCATTCGGCGAGCTGATTGTCGGGTCAACAGAGCTAACTTCTATTTCAATGTTTGATCTAACCGTTTCAAGACCGTTTGCCTGGGGGGTAATGCTCAAACTCACACCATATTTTTTGAAAAGCGTATTCACACGTCCATCCTTATCTGTGCTCGTGTAAGGAACCTCCCCTCCGGCCAGGAAATTCGCTGGAGAGCCACTTCTAGTCAGCAATTGTGGTTGGGCCAAAATAGCGGCCTCACCATTTTTTGACAATGCATCGATGCGCGCGGAAACCAAGGCGTTGACCGCCATCATTGGCCCTGCGCTTCGCACTGACGCTGCTTGTATCGCAGGAGCTGTCTCTATTTTTTGGCCTCTCATCTCCCAGCCTAAAGCTGAATTGAAACCACTGTCGCTACTCACATTCCATTTGAGCCCTAACTCTTGCAAACGTGCAGACGGAAGCTCAAGCACTAAGACATCCAGTAGTATCATGCGGTCCCAGCCCATAGCGCTGGTCAAGTCAAGAACATCGGGATAGAGCGCCGTCATTTGCGCAATTCGGCGCTTGTCGTGGTCGCTAACATTGCTACCAGTCAACACAATTTTGTCACCTGCCTTCGATACATCGAGTCCCGCTATGCCATTCAGAAGCTGCTTAACGGCGATATAGGTTGCTTCAAACCCTCGAGGACTTACGGTGACTTTGAAACTACAATGAGTGCCGTTTTTTGCCCAAATATCTACGTGAGTGTCACCTCGAGTTTTTCCGAAGATTAAAATGCCTTCTGAACCGGTTGCGGAAACCTGTGCAATCTGGCTATCTCCAACAGCAATACGAGTAATTGGTCCAGTTGAAATAAACTTGGATCCACCAACTTCCATTGCAATCAACGTTCTCGACAACGCCGGTGCTTGGCTGGGGTACAGAGCAACCCAGATGAGTAAAAAAAATAATGCACGATCACGAATATGTCGCAGTTTCATCGCATTGCGTCGAAGATTATTCATCCGAGACATCCTCGAATCCAGCCCCGCTGATTGCTTCACGATTTGATTGACGCTCAGATTCAAGCCGATCACCATAAATAATCTGCGGTAGATTCGTCTTGACGGGTGACGACTCTAAACCAAGCATCGAAGCTAAATCCTGAGGATGATATTTGTCATCTTCATCAAGGCTAGTGCCTTGGATTTTTGATCGGACAACAGCCGAGATAATGCCGTCCTGCTTGGCAGCAATTAATTTTTTCGCGTCTTCCTTGTTGACTGCTACTGTCAGCATCTCTTGAGAAGGACGAACGCTGGCAGCAGGCTTGCTCGTTGATGCGGTCATTGAGGGTGATATCAGCACCGAGACAGCGCTTAACAGTAAGGTCGTTGTCCGGCGGCCAACATAATCGAAGGTGACGAAAAGATCGACCTTGTCATCTGGCGAGATTAAATCCGCTGACACATCTCTTGGGCTCACGGGAATCGACACTGCACGCATCCCTGGCATCAACTTTGTGTTTATAGGCTGCGTGTCAGTTCGAGAAATATGATTTCTTAGCAGCAGTTGTCCAGCCGACACATCGAGCTTCAGAAAGCCGCCGACGATTTCATCAAGGTCCTCAACCGCCAAACTATCCTCTACCATCCACTTGGTAGGGTATTCGCGCACCACAAGATCATCAAGAGTCAGTTGGCTACCTTCTTTTAAATCACGAGCGCTTACAATTTTTGGCAAATAAGTGAGCGTAAATTTGTCTTGAATATTCTGTTCCGCATTGGATATATACAAATGCGTTGACACCGCTGCCATTAATCCCAGTGACAACGCTAAAAACAACAAGCCCTTTGGGCGCCTCACACTATCTGTTGACATGAGTCAACTCAGATTTAAAAGCAGTCGCAGACGCAGGCGTTACGTCTTCCCAGTCACTTAACCATTCACCGCTAGGACGGTGGCGTCGCCATGGGTCATCGATCGTACCCAGTTGATGAGCGAATTTGCGGAAGCTAACTTGTGACGCTTCAGATGCCCTACCCCACAGGATTGGGTCAGCTTTAATTCGATGATGCATGTGTTGCGCGCTAGAGCAATGGCTGTCTGATCGAGCGAGGTAAGCTATCTTTCTAAGAGAAACGAGGTCAGCCCACGTGCGTTGTTGAACTTTTACAGCGATTATCTCAAAGCTGCCTATGCCTAGTGAGTTAATAGGGCTTATTGGTTGTTCGATCACAGCAAAATTCATGAGCTCATGATTGCCATTTTGCTGATGCGACCCTGAAGAGACACTTGCTCGGCTCACCAAAAATGCTTGTTTATGACTCAATGCCTGCAATTTCATCGTTTCATATTGCACAGCACCTAATTGACCAATACAAACGAACAGCGTGATCAGCGACGCAATACCAAGCAGTGATTCGACCGTTGCTTGTCCCGTCTGCAGGTTGAGAATCAATTCAACTTTTTTTACTTGATCGCTTTTGTCAATGACGGACTCAATTAGGTGATAATTTTGCATGCCAGAACGCATGAAACAAATGAGGTGTGTCTTTTGCAGCATCTAGTCGAGTCAAGTCAGGTGGGTCAAAATAGGTTTCTGCGCTTGCTTGGGCGACGAGTTCGACGGGTATCCCAAAAATCGACAGCCCTCGTTGTTTCACGATTAAGCGAAACCTGAATGAGCGTTGACTCGTTGAATTGAGACGAGCAAATTTTGCGACACCAGACGTTCTCATTTGCTTCGTCGCCTGGTCAGCCCATGCGTCAGCCAGTGAGTTTTTTGAACTAAACCATGAGATTCCATCCAGTTGGACAAACGCTTTAAACCATCGCCAAAACGGTTGTTTTGAAAAATTGGAAGGTGCTACTGCTGTGGTAGAAGGTTTAGCCAGGCCTTTGAAGTTTTGAACGAACCCCCACCCCATGGGGTACTCTCTCTCATAACAACCAATCAGCTTGTTAAACTTGATTGCGTGATAAGAAAGCGTATCTCTCGCTTGCCATTGACCGTTTTCATCAAAGATTGTTGTTCCACGGCGTCGAAGTTTTGGGCGAAGCATTGGGCACTTAAGATTCGGTAAGAGCCAATTTCTCTGCGTTTTGTTTCGACTACCTAAATATCCAAACTTTGACACGGCACCGCCTAATAAACTTCGCCACGTGTCATCTACGGTCTCACTCGTCGCCACAGCGTCTCGTATCTCGTCATCCCAAACTTCATCAATGATGCGAAATTCGTCGAGAGATCCGTCTTGGGTATTGGATTCGTTCGACTGAACGCTTTTCTTTAACACCTCTTTAATGACTTCCTGGCGCGTTTGTCCAAGCCTATCAATGAGCGATTGCCGTTGATTTGAGATGATTTGATTGACCAGTCGGTCATGATGTTCATGCTGCTGTGCAATGATCGGCCAAGCTGTCTGAAGAGACATCAACTTTTGTGCACTCAAATAGGAGTTTGCATGTTCAAAGCCGAACATTGTTCCGATTAACCACGCAGGCGGGTTACGCATTATTGAACGCTGCGCCTGTGTGCTTGCAAAGTTGACGGAGGCGCCTAGGGTGACCCAGTGCGCAGTGGCGATCTGATGAGCGAGTTGAGCACGATTCAGATAAGCGTGTGCATTGAATGCACGAGCTTGAACAACGGCCCCAGAATAGGCCGCAGCATCTGCGGATTGTGTCAAATGCAATTTGGCAATGATCAACCGCCCCAATAAGTAGCTGGTAACGTACATGACAGAAATTAACGCGAGAAAAACAAGGCTAAGCACCAACGCTTGCCCCGAAGCCTTCTGCGCAAATTGCGGCCGACTGGTCAACGTGAGTCAACTAGCGAGCTGAGGTTGTGCCGTTTCCGGTGAATGTATTGAGTGTTTTTTTGTTGGTTTGTTTAGCTGCGCCATCAGCGGCCGATTTGGCAGTTCTAGATTGTGCGGTCCCATCTTCACCCGCCAGCTCTTTGGCCATCGCCGCAGTTTGAGAGCGCACGACCTGACCAAAATATTGGTACGCGGCAATCGCAGCGATTGAAATGAGGGCGACGATGATAATGTATTCGGTCATGCCTTGGCCTCGCTGTGATAAAGCCTGTGGCAAGCTGTGTTGCAGATTGGTGCAAGTTGCGTCGTTGTCAACATTTGCCATAAAGAAATCCTAAATAATTATTCAGGATCAAATTATGTCGTGACACTGATACTGGAACAATTCGCAGTTGTACGCTGAAAACAGCGACAGTCCCTTAAGGCTGATAGCGATCAGCTTAAAACTTTAAACCACGTAGCACTATTTAAGCGAAGGTGTCTACGATGCTGCCGACGGTAGGTGTCTTGGCCGCTTCGTTTGTCGTGACTTCGATTGCCTGTGCGCTATGTGGATCAGTGGTGTACACGATCGTGTTAGTGTGTACGTCGACAACGCCCGTGGTTAGAGAGTGTTGCTTGTTCTCAGCGGCAAGCGGGGGTTGTTGACCTAACGTGGTTTTCGTCGATGGCGTGGCCAAGTAGGTATCAACCGACGTCTTCGTGCCTGGAATTGGCGAATCTACAGTGTCGCCAGGTATTGGTGGAGCATATGATACGGGGCCGATATTCACGATACTCTCCTTAAAAAAATACCTCTTTACTATGTAACGGCACAACGTTGAACTTCTAAAGCTAAAGAACAAACCTTCGTTAAATCAGGCGTATACGTTAATTAAATTACCCAACGGATATAAGGCAGATTGCGCTGTCTGCGCAGCTGCTGTCGATTGAGGGTCAGTCACTTTGTTGCTGTAAATATAAATATTGTTTAGATCACCAGGCGCCGATGGGCTTGGCGCATTTAGTTGATTTTCTAAGTTATTGATGGTTTGCTGACCAGAGGAAGTCTTGGCCGAAGCACATGCAATACAGGCGCCGAGGGTCGACTTCAACTGAGCCTTTGTTGGATCGAAGGCTTGAAGAGAACTCGGCAAATAAAAGGATGACACTGATCCGATATTCATGATGCACCTCAATATGTGTACCCTATACCCCTTTAACGACCATTGTCAATATATCTTGAGTTTTCATCGACTGTTTGGTATGCGGGCGACACTGATTGAATCGTGTGCTTGAATTTGATCGATGAATCTGACCGATGAATCTGACCGATGAAGCTAATCCGGCACAGCCTACAAACTCAATGAGCAACGCCTATCTTAAGGGCATAAAAAATGGCGGGCGTAAAAAAACCTCAGACTTGCTGAGGTTTTTTTATTAAGCACTGAACTCAGTGATCAACGACGTTCTCACCTAATTCGACATCAACAAAAACTTAGGCCCCCCAAGGCGTAATGGCCGCTTTGAGTGCTTTGTAGCCATCAAGATAGCGAGGACGCTTACCCGCGTAGACCTTATCAAACGTGGCGAGTTGATCATCCAACCATTGTGCCAGCTTGGTGTTACCAGGGTTGGCAGCTTTGTAGGCCTCGTTAATTAAAACAAAATGAATACGTGGATCGTAAGGCGACTTAGTACCGCCTTCCGTTTCATCGCCTGCAAGCAAACGCAGCAACATGGTGTCTGCAGACCCAAGTGTTTGCTCATAAATCGGTGCACCGTGGACACGGTACATGATGCTGGTCATGTCTTTGCCGTTGGTCATCGTGAAACCCATGTCTGTCCAGAGTTTCTTCATATCAACGCCAGCGCCGACTTCGTCTAGAACAATCTGACCCCAATCGCGCAAGACATCAGCCGCATCAGCCATCAAATCAGTTAAACGATCGCCGTCTAAGTCGGTCGCGTAAACGATACAAGGACGTTGACGGATCATGTCGTGCAACAACAGACCAAAGTTCGTGTCAGAGATATGCTCGTATATCTCTCCACCCCAGTTTTCCATGCCGGCTTTAAAGTCTTTAGGCAACAAGGCGACGATCGCGTCGACGTTCGCGCGATGCTCTTCGTACGCGTCAACCGCATATTTACGTTTGAGCTCAAATTTCGTGCCTTGTAAGAGCCAGCGCATGATGCCCGCGTTAACAGCGTCTTCTTGAGCTTGTGTTGGTTTTGTCGCAACGCGGCCAATGTGGCCGGTCTCGTGAACCATTTGCAGGAACAAACGGGCAGCATAGGCCATCCGAATGCCGGGGGTGTTCATTTCTGAGTGGATATTACCGGTCTCAGGGTCAATTTTGAATTTCTTTTTGTCTTGCGAATAAGGCAAACCGGGCATGAAACGGATGCTGGTGACGCCACCGTAGGGACGCACATTGCAATAAACGCCGGCGGCAGTACGCAGAGGGGCATTCGCAGACTTGCCTGCGACGACAACCTTCTTGCCGTTTTCGTTCACCAAGAAATCGCCCGCAGTGGACCACTTCAGCGCAATGTAATCGAGCTTGCCAAACCAATCTAACGAAACGAGGTGGGTGTCGTGACGAAACTGAGCCATCATCGGCACGCCGAGAAATGGTAAACCCAATACATCAAGCGCCATCAAAGTGCCATTCAGAGCAAACATGTCGGTGAAAGCATGCGCAACGGGTTTAACGTCGCCAGCGGTGCTGCCACCCTCCCAGATGATCGCATCGGGGCAATCAGTCGGCTTAATTGCCGAGCGTTTGTATATCCCATCCAAAGTCTTGAATAGGTCACCATTTTGCTCTTCTTGAGCAATTTTCAATAAATCGAGAGTCTGTGCCATGGAAGGATAAAAAGCCCTGATTAGTGTAGTTGGAGGACAATCGTAAAGCCGGAATTATCGCACTACTCGGTGCCCTACGCCAAGCAATGCCGTACAGGTGAGACAGTGATCAATATTTGCAGTTGTCTGTAATTAACCTTTGCGCTTCTCGATGGCTTTATGACCGAGGTCGTACCAGTCGTAAATGATTTGCCATGCCTCATCTGCGGTATCAACGATATGAAACAAATCGACATCCGCCCGGTCAATTAATCCGTTATCAACAAAATAGTCGAAATTGATGACTGAAGTCCAAAACGCTTTGTTAACGAGTACCACAGGAAACGCATTCACTTTACGGGTTTGAATCAGCGTCAGCACCTCAAAAAGCTCATCCATCGTACCAAAGCCACCAGCAAAAGCCACAATCGCTCTGGCACGCAACAAAAAATGCATCTTTCTGAGCGCAAAGTAGTGAAATCTAAAACATAACGCTGGCGTGACGTAGGGATTGTGCCCCTGCTCTTTGGGTAAAGAAATATTTAAAGCAACGGTTAAATCACCCAGTTCATGAGCCCCTCGATTGGCGGCTTCCATAATTCCGGGGCCTCCGCCCGTGCAAATGCGCAATTTTTGACTGTCCTGCGCCTGCTGCAGGTTGTAGGTGGCGACCAAGCGACCGAAGGCACGGGCTGACTCATAATTCACGCTATGCGCCAGATCAATCTTGCATTGACGGATCGCTTGCGGCGTAACCGCGGCAGCCATCGCTCGCGTGGCAACCTCATTGCTTACGCATCGAGCTGAACCAAATACGGTAATCGTGTGCTCAACACCCAGCTTTTTCATTACAACGTCGGGCTTTAATAGCTCTAACTGAAAACGGATACCCCTTGTTTCTGGGTCAGTTAAAAAGTCTTGATCTAAAAATGCGAACTGGTAAGCACTGCTCGTCGTTTCATTGGAGAGCGGCGCTGCTTGCTGTAAAAAATCTGCAATCGACAATGCGTTATCAGTCAATAGTTTGGGTGACATGAATCAAATATCCTCTAACTGTTTACCCACATGAACTTGCTGCCTGCCCTCAGCCAGTTCACACTGGCGTTGCCGCTCGCGAGCACTTTGCTTGTGTTGGTCTGTTGTTTTGTCAAAACAGCGTGGGCAACTGACACCTAGCTCAAATTTTGACGAGGCCATTGCCGCCTCTGAGATAGGTTGGCGACAGCAACGGCAAAGTTGGTGTGGCCCTACACTGAGTCCATGTTCAACGGATACTCGTTCATCAAATACAAAACAGGCGCCTGCCCAGAGGCTTTGTTCCTCTGGGATTTCTTCAAGATATTTTAGGATACCGCCTTCGAGGTGATAGACCTCTTGAAAACCGTTCTCAAGCATCCAGGCAGTCGATTTTTCACACCGAATGCCACCGGTACAAAACATGGCAATCTTGGTGGAGGTTCGACTGGCCTCGTTAAGCAGAGGGTTATTGTCCAGCCATGCTGGTAGCGCCGAGAAGGTTTCAACGTTCGGGTTAATTGCCCCTTTGAATGTACCCAGTTCAACCTCATAGTCATTGCGTGTATCAATGACAAGCACATCGGGGTCGCTGATTAAGGCATTCCAATCTTGGGGCTTTACGTACTGGCCGGCTCTTTTCGTGGGGCTGATCCCAGCGACACCCAGGGTGACAATCTCTTTTTTGAGCTTTACTTTCATCCGTCTGAACGGTGGCTCATTCGCCCATGATTCTTTGTGCTGAAGATCTGCTAGAAGTGGATCGGATTTTAAATAATTTAAGAGCTGTCGAACGGCAAGCGGATCGCCAGCGATCGTACTATTAATACCCTCTTGTGCCAGCAAAATCAAGCCACGAACACCCAGTTCATGACAAAGGCTCAATAAGGGATCTTTACGCTCAACGTAGTCAGTGAGTTCAACAAACTTGTAGAAAGCTGCGGTTAAATATCGTCCAGTTTGCATCGGTACTAGTTAAGAAAATCGGGTTGTTCTTTGACGATTCGATCCCAAAGCGGCTGAAACTGAAACCAGCCAGCGAATGAATTACCCACCAAAGAATAAACTTGCTCAGCTGAGGCCGTGGACACCAACTTGAGCGGCTTACCACCAGCTGCGGCCTGAGCAAGTAACTGCACTTGACAGCACCGCTCCATGGCGATGTACCACCATGCGGCAGCATCCACCGAGTCAGCGACCGTCAATAAGCCGTGATTAGAGAGAATGGCAGCTTTCATTTGACCCAACGCTTTGGTCAACCGTGCACCTTCATCAGCATCAATCACTACCCCACCGTAATCGGTATACAGTGCGTGATCTTGATAGAAAGCACAGACATCCTGATTAATCATGGCCAGGGGTTGATCAAGCGCGGCGAAGGCTCGGCCATAGATCGAATGCGTGTGGGCAGCAGCAATGACGTCAGGTCTAGCTGCATGAATCGCCGAATGTATGGCGAACGCCGCAGCATTCACTGGATGATCGCCTTCGATCACATCCCCGTGGTGATCGACTCTGATGAGACTCGAGACGTTGATTTGACTGAAGTGCATGCCATAGGGGTTGACCCAAAACGTATCGGGAAACTCTGGGTCACGTGCCGTGACATGCCCGGCGACACCTTCATCGAATCCAAATCGGGAAAAAAGTCGAAATACGCCCGCCAGACGTTGCTTTCTATGCAGCCGCTCTTGCTCGACCGATTTAAAAACCGGTGGCTGGGGTAACTGCGGCGCATTACCCGTACCGACCCGCTGCTGCGACGCTTGTAAGCCATTGATCTTTTCAGGAGCATTCATAAACATTCGCCCGATTCGAGTTAGATATTATTGACATATATTAAAACAATCCGCTTATGCCGAACGAAGCGTCAAAGGAGAATGGCATGTTGAGTTCAAAACCGCTCGAGCCAGCGCACACTGCGCTCGTTTTGGGTGCTGGCGCCATCGGGGCGTTATATGGTCATGTTCTGTCGCGCGCGGGCTTGCAGGTCTCGGTTATTGCCAGATCTGAGGCTGATCTGATTCGCCGCGCAGGCTATCAGATCAAGAGCATCTCATTGGGACTCGATTATTTCAAACCTCATTGCGTCCTCGGTCATACTTCAGATTGGTCAGATGCTGCGCCAGATATCCTCTTGGTTTGTATGAAAGTATTGCCCAGTGCTAACCAGATTGAATTAATGCGCCCAGTGGTGGGCAACAACACGAGGATTGTGCTGATTCAAAATGGTATTGAAATCGAAGCACCCGTTCAGGCTGCATTTCCAGATAACGAAATCGTTAGCGCGCTGGCTTTTGTGCAAGTCAGCCGAATTGGGCCGGCCGTCGTTGAGCATTTTTCATATGGTGAACTCACGATCGGCACCTATCCGAGCGGCGTTGGTTCGGGATGCGCTCAGTTTGGGGAGTTGCTTGCTCGCGGTGGCATCCCCGGAAAGCTCACAGAAGACGTCGTTGCCGCGCGCTGGGCGAAGTGCCTCTGGAACGCCCCTTTTAATCCGGCTTCGGCCATCACTGGATCGAGCAGAACTCATACGATATTGAACACAATGGGCGGCGAATCCCTGATCAGGGCAATGATGCTCGAAGTCTTTAACATCGCACAGGCTGCGGGCCATTTATTGCCCACTGGAATTATTGACGAGTACATTGCAGCAACCAAAGCGGCTCAATCCTACCAAACCAGTATGGCATTAGATGCACTGCACCATCGTGAGATGGAGACTGAGGCAATTCTGGGGAATACGGTCAGAGCAGCAGAACGACTGGGGGTTGAAGCACCCAAACTAAGCATGCTTTATACACTGATGAAGGTGTTTGAAGCGTCAACTGTCTGAATGTACCCCGCGCAAGTGACGTTTCAGTAGGCCGAGCAATCGGTCGATTTGTTGGTCGCGGACGGATTGGGGTAAAGGATCTCTAAATGCTTGATTAGAACTGCAAATAACCACGAGTTCGGTAGATTGTCTTTCTGCTAGGATCGCTATGATAAGAACCGCCGATTTAATTTTTGTTCAGCGATTATGCCCCCAACGGATGTCCGAAAAATCTTCCAGCTTCAAAAAGTCTTCGTCTACGGCGACTTTTACGTACTGCATCCAGGGCATGTGCGTTTTCTAAAGTTCGCTGCGAGCTGCGGCGATAAGCTGTTTATCGGCATTAACAATAAGCAACCAAGTGCAAAATACCCATCGCCTCAAGAACGGCTCGAAACACTCAAATCCCTGACGCTTGAAGCGGAAATCTTCATTATCGAAACGAGTGTCAAAGAAGTCATTGAAGCCTTGCGCCCTGACATCGTGGTCAAGGGCAAAGAACACTCCGCAAGACATAACGATGAAGTTGAATGGCTCGCACCGTGGGACGGCAAGCTACTTTTTGCTTCCGGGGAGTCTAGCTATCTAAGTGATGACTTGCTTCCAGCAAAGCCGAAAGATTTACATACACACTGGGTGAGGCCGAAAGATTTCATGTCGCGGCATCACTGCGAGGTCTCAGCGCTCAATCAAATCATTGAAGGATTCAAATCCAAAAACATCATTGTCATCGGTGATTTGATCATCGATGAATACCTAAACTGCAATGCATTAGGCATGTCACGGGAAGATCCAACCCTCGTGGTCTCGCCACAGGAGTCTAAAAAATATTTGGGTGGGGCGGGCATCGTGGCTTCTCACGCGCACTCTCTGGGTGCCAGCGTCAATTTTGTCTCTGTCACCGGCAACGACGAAACCGCGCAATTTGCCGAAGAATTGCTCAAGACCTACGGGGTCAAAAGCACACTTTTCGTGGATCAGAGTCGCCCGACTACGCTCAAGCAACGCTATCGCGTTTCCGACAAAACCATGTTACGAGTGAGTCACCTCAGGCAGCACGAGATTTCTCAAGAGCTTGCCGACGGGATAGAGGCCGCTTTGCGTGAGCTTATTCCCGAAGCCGATGCGCTTATTTTTGCTGACTTTAATTATGGTTGCTTGCCGCAACAGCTCGTGGTTAACTTAATTGAGTGGGCGCAAAAGCACCATTTGATTATTGGTGCGGACTGCCAATCGAGTTCTCAAATTGGCGACATCTCGCGCTACGTGGGTGCCACTTTTGTGACCCCAACCGAGCATGAAGCGCGGCTTGCCCTGAGAGACAACCAGTCTGGGTTAGCGCACATCGGACATGAGCTTCTCGACAAAACTCAAGCGGACAACGCGTTCATTACTTTGGGTGCCGCTGGGGTTTTAGTGGTCTGTCGTCAGCCGGATGAGCCGACGGGGTTAGCGACCGATCTGCTTCCGGCGCTGAATCCCGTTCCCGTTGACACGTCGGGTGCGGGAGACTCTCTGCTGGTGACTTCAACACTGGCGCTTGCCAGCAAGGCCAGTGCCTTTCAGGCAGCCTATCTCGGCTCTTTATGCGCAGCGATCCAAGTGTCGCGTGTGGGTAATATCCCTATTACACTCACTGAGCTCAAGCAGGTATTGCAATGAGTGATCAGCCGCTCAAGGGGACACGAGCGTTGCTGTTGGCCGGGGGTTTCGGTTCAAGATTAAGGCCGCTAACGGATCACACGCCAAAATGTTTAGTGACCATCCTTGATCGGCCCCTACTTGACTACTGGCTTGAGGCACTGGTGACGGCAGGCGTCGATCGCATCTTAGTCAACACCCATTATTTATCCGAACAAGTGGCGAGTTTCTGTGAGCAAAGTCCTTATCGTGAACATATCGACCTGGTTTATGAACCAGAACTATTAGGCACTGCGGGCACTTTGAGAGCCAACCGGCGTTATTTTCCTGGCAAAATATTTTTAGCCCACGCCGACAACTTTACCCTGTTTGATTGTGCACGATTCGCCGAGGCACACCAGCACCGCACACCATCCTGCCAAGCTACAATGATGACCTTTACCACCGACACCCCATCTAGCTGTGGAATCGTTGAATTAGATTCAAGCGGGGTTATGGTCGGTTTTCATGAAAAAATAGCTAATCCACCCGGTAATAGGGCTAACGCCGCCGTGTTCATCCTCGAAAATAGCTGCCTCGCGTGGCTTGATCAACGTCCTGACGCCATGGATTTTTGTAAAGAAATCGTCCCTTTGGGCCTAGGCAAGATGCAAACATTTCATAATGATGTCTACCATAGAGACATCGGCACCCCAGAATCGTATCAGCAAGCCAATCTCGATTATCTTCAACTTACTCAGGCCCACCCAAGATCATGAATATATTTCTCACTGGTGCATGTGGTTATAAAGGTACCGTTTTAGTCCCTAAATTGTTGGCTGCCGGTCACCAAGTCACCGCATTCGACATCATGTGGTTCGATAATCACTTGGTACCTGCGCCCGGCCTGACGGTGGTTCAAGGTGACATTCGAGATGCTGACCAACTCGATCTTTCAGGCTTTGACGCCGTTATTCATTTATCGTCGGTCGCCAACGACCCCTGCTCTGACTTGAATCCCCTGCTTACGTGGGAAATTTCTTGCTTGGCGACGATGCGTCTGGCTGACAAAGCAGCACGACAAGGGATCAAACACTTCATCTACGCCTCGTCAGGTAGCGTCTATGGCCTGAAGGACGAAGATAACGTGACAGAAGATCTAGAGCTGGTGCCCTTATCCGAGTACAACAAGACAAAGATGGTGGGCGAACGTGTCTTGATGTCTTACGCAGATCAGATGACTGTTCAAATTGTTAGACCAGCGACGGTGTGTGGTTTATCGAATCGGATGCGGCTCGACGTAGCGGTTAATTTGTTGACCATGCAAGCCATCAGCAAGGGTGAAATTACCGTTCTGGGGGGAGATCAAACCCGCCCGAATATTCACATCGACGACATCACTGACCTGTACTTGTTCTTGCTAAGCCGTCCAGATGTGCAAGGCATTTACAACGCTGGTTTTGAAAATATCTCAATCCGCGACATCGCCGAGATGGCAGCCAAACACACGGGCGCTAATATCGTCATCAAGCCTTCGAACGATCCACGCTCTTATCGGGTGAGCTCTGCGAAACTGCTCGCCACTGGTTTTAAGCCGAAAAAATCTGTTGAACATGCCATCCAAGAGATTGTTGAGGCATTCAAGCAAGGTCGGCTGAAAGATGAAGACCGCTATTACAACCTGAAGTGGATGCAACATAAAGGGTTGGCCGGTTTGTAGACCGAAAACCTAATTGAAGTCTTGAACTACACCGAAAAAGCTAGCGAGTTCGTACAATTTGCTAGCTTTCTTTATATATATCATCTGTCTCAGACCTGACAGTTGATGTCTTGCTTCTAAAGCCAAACGGGAAGATATTGATGCAAACGCCGCCAATGAGTAGCCCGAGTGACGATTTGTTTGTCGATTACTCGAAACGACTTGCAGCCACGTTAATCGGCGCAGACTGGCATCCGGTTGGCTTACTGGCACAAGAGATGATGCGTTGTTGGCGCAACGGCCAACAAGTATTTATCTGTGGCAACGGTGGCAGTGCGGGTAATGCCATTCATCTCGCCAATGACTTTTTGTACGGTATTGCAAAAAAAACCGGGCGTGGCATGCGAATCACTGCCCTGTCCGCGAATGCCGCTGTCATGACGTGCTTGGCCAATGATGTTGGCTACCACGCTATTTATTCTGAACAACTGGCTGTGCTCGGCAACAAAGGTGACCTGCTTATCGTGCTGTCGGGCAGTGGCAATTCTCCCAATATCCTCGAAGTGCTTAAAACCGCACAGGAAAAGGAAATCGTTTCTTGCGCGATTCTGGGCTATTCGGGCGGCAAGGCAAAAGACTTAGCTTCGATTGTTTTGCATTTTCCGGTAGACGATATGCAAATCGCGGAGGACTTGCAGCTTGTCGTTGGCCACATGCTGATGCAATATCTCTACGCTCATAAGGACACCGTCTGATCATATGAATTTACCTCGCACAACACTCGCTGCTGTCCTTGTAGAACAAAAGAAGCCGCTACAGATTATTGAAATCGGATTGCCAAGTGAGCTTGGTATTGGGCAAGTTTTGGTTGAACTCGCGTATAGCGGTATCTGTGGATCTCAGTTGGGCGAGATTGACGGGGTAAAGGGGCCTGATCCCTGGTTGCCACACCTCTTGGGTCATGAAGGTAGCGGCACTGTGCTGGCGATTGGACCTGGTGTTAAATACGTACAACCAGGTGATACAGTAGTACTGCACTGGAAGCCTTCACATGGGATTGAGGCCGCGCCGGCCAAATACACATGGGGCGACAAGGTTGTCAATGCGGGTTGGGTAACAACCTTTAACCAGCACGCCGTGGTCGCTGAAAATAGACTAACCAAAATTGATGCTGCTGCAGACCTGCAAACTGCGGCGTTATATGGATGTGCAATCACCACGGGCCTAGGTCTCATTGACAATCGCGCCGCGTTAAAGCTGGGTGAGTCTGTCGTGGTGTTCGGTTCTGGTGGTATTGGATTGAATATTGTGCAGGCAGCTCAGCTCGCGGGTGCCAGCCAGATTGTGGCCATTGATCGTTTTGACAACCGACTTGAACTCTCAAAGACTTACGGCGCGACGACCGTCATCAACTCAACGAAACAAGATGCATGGGAGGCGCTGAATCGGATATTTGCCAAGCAAAAGCCAGATATTTTCATCGACAACACCGGCAATGCAGACATCATCTCTAAAGGCTACGAATTGATTTCGGCCAAGGGGCGCGTGCTGTTGGTGGGTGTTCCAGCCAAGGGACAACAAGCCTCAATCTACACCTTACCGCTGCATTTTGGTAAAACCATTGTTGGGACGCATGGGGGTGAGGCGACCCCACAAACAGATATACCACGCTACATGAATTTATTTGAGTCGCGCAACATTGACTTGCACCCTCTGATATCAGAAATCCAAGGACTGGACCAGATTAATCAGATGATCTCTAATATGCGCGACGGCACCTCGGCCGGGCGTTGCTTAATTCGATTGTGATCATGGATAAAATACTTGTTATTGGTAGTAACTCTTTTTCTGGCGCCAGCTTTTGCGATTACGCATTGGCTCAAGGTGCTCGGGTATTCGGGACCAGTCGGTCAGCCGAACCCGTCGATGCACTTTTGCCGTACAAGTGGCACGATCATTCACAATTCAGTTTTCATCAGCTTGATTTGAACAAAGACTTAGCGGCAATCATGTCTTTGATCAATCAAGAAAAGCCAGCTTATGTGGTTAACTTTGCAGCGCAAAGCATGGTCGCCGAGAGCTGGTTAACCCCTGCCGATTGGTTCATGACTAATGTCGTGTCGACGGTCAAATTTCACGATGAGCTTCGAAAGGTCAGTGGCCTCAAGCGCTATGTGCACATCTCGACGCCAGAGGTTTATGGCAGTTGTTCGGGCTTTGTCACCGAAGAAAACCCATTTAATCCCAGTACACCCTATGCCGTATCACGTGCTGCGGCCGATATGAGTTTGCGGTCTTTTCATCAGGCTTACGACTTCCCCGTGGTCAGTACGCGAGCCGCCAATGTCTACGGCCCAGGACAGCAGTTGTACCGAATCATTCCTCGCACGATTCTGTTCATATTGATGGGCAAAAAGCTACAGTTACACGGTGGTGGTCATTCGACACGATCGTTCATCCACATCAACGACGTGTCTGATGCAACCTGGAAAGTCATGGTCGATGGCCATAATGGCGACACGTACCACATCTCTACAGAGAGCGTTATCTCTATTCGTGATCTGGTTGAGACGCTTTGTCAACGATTGGATCGTCCCTTCGAGGAGCACGTTGAAATCGTGGGTGAGCGTTTAGGTAAGGATGCTGCGTACCATCTCGAGAGTTCGAAGATTCGCCGAGAACTGGGCTGGGCAGATAAGATCAGTTTAGATGTTGGTCTGGACGAATGCATCGCCTGGGTTAAGCAATATTTTGATGTGCTGAAAGATCAACCGCATAACTACACGCACAAAGCCTAATCATGACTGCCTCGTCCGATCTCATTGAAGACCTTGAACTAAAAGCAGCAACCCTGCGCGCTCGCATTATCGAGACATCTAGTCGAGCAGGCTTGCCACATCTCGGGTCTTGTCTGTCATCGGTTGATCTGCTGACGGCACTGTATTTCCATCAACTCAACATAGATCCTGATAGGCCTCAAGATCCTTCACGTGATCGCTTTATATTGAGTAAGGGTCATGGCGTCCCAGCGCTGTTTCAGGTGTTAGCCATGCGTGGTTATTACCCACTATCGGATCTTGATCGTTATGGCGAAGACGGCACAGTGTTCGGTGAACATCCCCCGACCCCATCTCACTTGCCAGGGATCGAAGCTGCGACAGGGTCACTCGGCCACGGTATGCCGATGGGTCTCGGTATGGCACTCGCTGCACGAGTCAACGGACTGCCCTACTCTGTGTATGCCATCTTAGGGGATGGTGAGTGCAACGAAGGGTCGATTTGGGAGTCTGCCATGCTAGCAGGCGGTCAACGTGTGGATAATTTCTGTGTACTCGTTGATTTCAATAAATGGCAGGCCACGGATCGTAGTGAAAACGTCATGGCACTAAACCCACTCGCTGATAAATGGCGTGCCTTTGGCTGGGATACGCTAGAAATTGACGGCAACAATATGTCTGACGTTATCGGTGCTTTGGATCAATTTCCTAGCAAATCCGGTAAACCGCTTGCCATTATCGCGCACACCATTAAAGGCAAAGGCGTGTCGTTCATGGAGGATGACAATAATTGGCATTATCGGATTCCCAATGAGGAAGAAGTGGCGTTGGCAAAAAAGGAATTGAGGATCACAACATGAGAAACGCCTTTGCGGATGAAGTGACGCAGCTTGCAAAAACAGATTCGCGGGTCATGCTGTTGTCAGGAGATATCGGCAACAAGCTTTTTGACAAATTCAAAGCAGTCGATGCCAACCGATTTTTAAATTGCGGGATCGCTGAAGCAAACATGATGGGCGTCGCTGCTGGCCTTGCGCTAAATGGCTTGCGCCCGATCGTATATACGATCACGCCCTTCACCACGACGCGTTGTTTTGAACAGATTCGGGTTGACGTGTGTTACCACGAAGCACCCGTCATTATCGTTGGCACGGGTTCTGGGCTATCTTATGCGGAACTCGGTCCGACACATCATTCACTAGAAGATTTGGCGATCTTGAGAACGTTGCCGGGTATGCAGGTGATTGCACCTTGCGACGCGACCGAAATGCGGTTCGCGTTGCGCGAGGCGATCAAGAGCAATCAGCCAACCTATATCCGCATCGGGAAAAAGGGCGAACCTGCGATACATGACCCTAAGGTCGACTTTGAAATCGGCAAGGCCATTACGGTGCGAGAAGGTAATGAGGTGCTATTTATCGCAACAGGCACACTCATGCCTCAGGTGTTAAAGGCTGCCGATGCACTTGAATCACAAGGGATTTCAGCTCAGGTAGCAAGCTTTCACAGCATCAAGCCACTGGATGACAATTATTTAAAAAATTGTCTATCCACCTATAAATTGTGGGTGACCGTTGAAGAACATGGTCGTCTAGGTGGGTTGGGCTCAGCCGTAGCCGAATTCATCTCTCAATTCTCTTCCCACCCACCCCTGCTACGCTTAGGCACACTCGACGAGTTTATGCATGAAATGGGCACTCAAGAGTACGCACGAACGCGCTACGGTTTAGACGCGGCAGGGATCGTGCGTCAGGTCAATGCTCGACTGACACACGCTTAGCCACTGGTTGGCATAGGCTTACGTTGATTATGCGTATTGGCATCGATTTCGATAACACCATCGTCAGTTACGACGAGCTTTTCTATCAAGTGGCAAAAGAGAAAAATCTGATTCCGAATCATTTGCCAGTCAATAAAGTGGCAGTAAGAAATCACCTTCGCTCTATCGACCAAGAGGATAAGTGGACCTTGATGCAGGGTGAGGTATACGGCCCGAGGATGATCGAAGCCAAAGCTTACCCTCACGCCGCAAATAGCATTGCTGGGCTCAAGCGCGCTGGTCACGAAGTGTTTATCGTCAGTCATAAAACCAAGCATCCCTTCATGGGCCCGTCTTACGATTTGCACCAAAGCGCCAGAGACTGGGTTGACGCTCATCTCGTCCTGGGTTGCGCTCATTTATTCGACTCAGCACACATTTTCTACGAACTCACCAAAGAAGAAAAAATTGCTAGAGTCCATGCATTGCAATGTGAAGTTTTTATCGATGACTTGCCAGAAATTTTAGAGATGACTGGCTTTCCATCCCATACGCGAAAAATTCTGTTTGACCCCGAGCAACAACATCCACAGCACGCGTCGTCGTTTGAGCGAGCAGACTCCTGGCAAACAGTGATCGACTTGGTCTTGAACTAATGGAATCCATGGATCCGCAGCTCCAATCCCTCGTCTGTGAATTGTTTGAGAGCGCAGGTATCTCAAGCCACCCATGCAGTATCACTAGCATTAAACGTGGCGGCAACAATCAGATTTCACTGGTGACTTGTGAAGATCAAAAAGTTATTCTCAAACAGTATTTTCAGAATCCACAAGACTCGAGAAATCGACTGCATACAGAATTCGAGTTTCTGAAAATCGCCTCAGAACGAGCACCTGGTTTGGTTCCGAAGGTATATTCAAAAAGTGACGAGAAGTATGCCGCTCTATACGAATTTATCCTGGGCAATACGATTGAGGCGGATGCCGAAATTACTGAAAATTTCGTACATCAGGCCGCCCGATTCATCGCCAAACTCAATAGCTGCACCGAGCTTGTCGCGCCGGCCTATTTATCCCCTGCGTCCGAGGCCTGCTTTTCGATCGAACAACATATCCAAACCATCGACGAGCGACTCAATGAACTCGAACAATCGAAGAGTGCCCAACCTTGTGATGACGATTTCACTCATACGTTAAGTCAAATTTGTCGTTGCTGGCTCGAGATCAAAGCGACGCTGCTTCGACGATGCCATCAGGACCGGCGTCTCCCCCTGGCCTCAGCGCTCAGCCCGGCACAGCAAATTCTTTCGCCTTCTGATTTTGGCTTCCAAAACGTATTGATTCAACCAAACGCGCAGCTTGCCTTCATTGACTTCGAATATGCGGGATGGGATGACCCAGCCAAACTCGTTGGTGATTTTTTTGCGCAAGTCGCCATGCCTGTGGATATCAAATATTTTGATCTTTTTTTGACCACTGCCTTCAAAAATCGTGCCGACTACGAAGAAATTCATGCTCGATCGTTGGCGCTGTTGAGCTTGTATAAAATCAAGTGGTGTTGCATCGTGTTAAACATCTATCTACCCAAGCATTTAGCCAGAAGGCAATTTGCCGATCCGCAGTTGGACGTGCCGGAAATCAAACGCAAACAGTTACTCAAAGCCAAACAACTCCTGGAAGAAACCACCCTATGAGTTATATCGATTTTCTATCCCCCGTGCACAAAAGCACGCATCGCGATTACCTTGCGAGAGTCAACGACCCAGACTATCCGAAAGCCAAAGCAGCCGATCTTGCAAAGCAATGGGCCTTTGACTATTGGGATGGTGATCGCCGAATTAACTACGGTGGCTATCGCTACATGGAAGGTCGTTGGGAAAAGGTAGCCAAAATGATGGCCGATCATTATGGTTTGAAAGCAGGTGACAAAATCCTGGATATTGGTTGTGGCAAAGGTTTTCTTTTATTTGACTTCACCAAAGTAGTGCCTGGCATTGAGGTGTACGGCGCGGATGTGTCTCAATACGCCATTGACCACGCCAAAGATGAAATCAAAGATAAACTGACGGTCGCCAACGCGGTCGAGCTGCCCTACCCCGATAATCACTTCGATTTTGTTTACTCAATCAATACTTTTCATAATTTGCACAACTACGACCTTGAGAAAGCTTTGCTTGAAATGAATCGTGTGAGCAAACAGAAAAAATACATTTGTGTTGAGTCTTATCGCAACGAAGTTGAGAAAGCGAATTTGTTGTACTGGCAAGTGACTTGCGAAGCTTTTTGTACTCCCGAAGAATGGGATTGGTGGTTTAAGCACACCCATTACGAAGGCGATCATTCGTTTATTTACTTTGAGTGAGTCATGTGATGCAGTTCTCGTTTAGAAACGACACGCAGAATGTCCGAACCTTTGAAGACGGACGCATGGTCATTGGCCCTCAGAGCTCTGTAACCAATGCCGATGTCGTCGGTCATTTTTACCTTCATGCACATTCACACATCAACAACGTTCGTATCGGTGACTACTTCAACATGGGGTTGTTTTCGTATATTGCGAATGCTGAGGTAGGCAATTATTGTGCCCTCGGCAACAGACTATCGATAAGTGCCTTTGGCCATCCCACGAATTGGTTATCTACCCACGAATTTCAGTACAGAGACACAACTGCGACGTATGGCGAGAGTTTATTTAACAACCAAGAGAATTTGCTGAAAGATACGACTCGCTCTACAAAAATTGGTCATGATGTATGGATGGGTGACAATGCTGTAATTTTGCGAGGCGTCACCATTGGTGATGGGGCTGTCGTGGGAGCGGCTAGTGTGGTGACGAAAGACGTAGAACCTTACGCGATTGTCGCTGGCAACCCTGCGCGACTCATTAAGTTTCGTTTCAATAGCGATGTCATCGCAACATTGAAGCAAATCAAATGGTGGGATCTACCCATGCAAGCGTTGAGAGGTATTGATTTCTCTGATATCGATCAGGCGTTGTCGGATTTAAAAGCGAAGTTTCCCGAACGGTTTGTCAAAGCAAACAAAAAATGACCCTCACAACGCCGACGCAAAAAAACATATTAATCATAGGCGTTGATAGTCAAATTGGCCATGCGCTGAGCGTGTACCTCCACGCAATTGGTATCCCTTGCGTAGGCACGTCTCGTAAAAAACAACACATCAGTCAAAACATTTATTTTTTTGATTTCGCAGATCCTGATTTCAATGTGTTTGATCAGAGGTTTTCTCATGCGATCATTTGCGCCGGTGTGACGAATATTGCCGAGTGTGAATCTGATCCCATCGGCTGCAAGCAAATCAATGTGATCCACACCACCGCACTTATTGATATATTAAATCGCAACGGGACGTTCGTAATCTATTTGTCCTCTAATGCTGTATTCAACGGCAACAAGCCGTTTTATCGGTACGATGACGTCACCAGCCCCGAGACCAAATATGGGGCCTATAAATGTGAGGTTGAGGACTATCTGGCAGCGAATTCACCTGAAAACAATTGTGTGTTGCGTTTAACAAAGGTCATCTCTATCACGACGCCTTTTATTGAACGATGGCATCAGCAGGCCAAGGCTGGGCAAGCTATTACGGCGTTCACCAATCGATTCGTGTCGCCTATCGATATTAATGAAGTGATAAGGACGATTCATCGTCTGATTGAAATCAAACCCAGAGGCTTGTTTCAGCTAGGCAATCAAAAAGAGTACTCGTATTATCAATATGCACAAGTTTTATTTCAAGATCGTCCAGACATGCTGGACTTGCTTGTGCCAACCGAAGATCCTTTGTCTGTTGAAAAGCAATCGTACAACTCGTTGCACACCTTTTTACCCGACTGAAAATAAACGTTCGCAAGGACTCGCAAGATGAACTGTATAGCCTGCCAAAGCACGGACGTGACGAGAATAGATCTCAATTTTGATCCTCACTGCGTGACCTCAGATTGTCAACCGGTGCGGTATCGTCCCAATATCTATTTTTGTCAGCACTGTAGTTTGGTTCAAAAAAAAATTGACCAAGATTACAAAATACTCACTCAACAAATCTATCAGGATTACAAGATATACGATCAAGCAGGTGGTGTCGAACAAGCGGTCTTTACCCAAACGGGTGATGCCCTACCTCGATCTCAAGTGATTATCGATTGGCTGACAAGCCATGTGAAGCTCGGTGAGCAAGGCAAATTGCTTGAAATCGGTTGCGGTAACGGTTCGTTTTTAAGATCGTTTGCACAGCAGCGGGAATGGGTACTGACGGGTACTGAGTTCGACGACAGAAATAGGCAACATATCGAAGCGATCAAAAACAGCAGATTTTTTAACGGCGATTTTGTTGAGATCAATGAGCAGTTTGATTTGATCGTGTGCATTCATGTGCTTGAACACATCTATGACCCGAGAGAGTTTCTATTAAATTGCAGTCAAAAACTCACACCAACTGGGAAAATCTTGATCGAAGTACCCGATCTTGATAGCTCTCCTTTTGATATTTTTATTGCTGATCATTGCGCGCATTTCTCAATAAATTCGCTAATCAAACTTGTCCATCGTTGTCAGTTAAAAGTCGTATCGATCTCAAACAGAGTCGTCGGTAAAGAAATCACGATTGTCCTTGAGAGAGATCAATCCACTCATTACGTCGCACTCGTAGCGACCTATCAAGCATTGACTACAGGATTAGCTGAGAAAATCAACGCATTGAGCCCTGATCGAACGATTTGCATTTTTGGTTCTTCCATTGCAGCAACGGTTATCGCATCAAAATTGAGCACCAAGATTCAATTCTTTGTTGACGAAGACCAAAGCAAAATTGGCAATCAACACTTGGGCTTGCCGATTCTGGCGATGAATGAGGTCCCTGCTGGTGCGGTTGTCGTTTTGCCGATGAATCCATCTACCGCGCTCAACATCGCTAATCGATTAGCAGGTAGGGATATTGAGTTTTTGTTTTAACTCTTGCCCTCGGTGACGATCGCGGTCTAGCACTCAGGATTTGGCGCTAGCCTTCTCGAATAATATGACTTGCCCAACTGGGGATGGTTTTGTAATAAGCATGAAATCCGTCGCTGAAACTAGCAAATTTCAGCCCGTACTTTAGCCCTAGTCTAAACAAACTCTCTCTCGAATATAAGCTGATATGCCCATTTCTTGGCGCTGCATACCACCAGCTCATACGCTGATTTAACTTAAGGTCATTGTCTGAAATCAACGTTGAAAACAGGATCAACCCATCGTCGCGTAGTGCTTCGGTGAGGTTTTGCATGAGTGCGTTCACATCGGGTACATGTTCAAACACTTCAAGCGAAGTAATCAAATTGAACTTGCCTAAATCCTTGAGCTTGACTTCAGTGGCAGGAAACGGATCGTAGGTTTCCGATAACCAGCCATCTGCGGCCAATATCTGACTCATTCGACCGTTACCACCGCCGTAGTCAAGGTGTCTGATGAATTGCTGCTTATCTTTGAAAATGTCTTTTAACCCTTGAGCGTTGGAGGTTGGTCTAGTTTCAAGATAATCGGGATCAATATCGACATATTGATCATTGTAAATTTTCTCGAAAAAATCTTGTTCTGACCAATTCGAAAACTCGGGTGCAAAGGTGAAACTACAATTCTGGCAACGAGAGTAATAAATCGGCACCCCTGCAAGCGGCAAGAACTTGCCTCGGTTTTCTTCGCAATTTTTATTGAAGTCAACAACATCAAACAAACTAACCTCGCCGTGGCAAATAGGGCACTCTGGCGTTAAGTTAAGCATTTTGATCACCGTAACTCATAATCTCGTCGGCAACGACCTGTGAACGTGAGATCAGTTCGGGGTTAACTTCATCAGTGGTCTTTTTATAAATAATATATTTGGATAAATTCTTAAAATTTTGAGGCAAGGTATGGGATTTAGCCCAAGTAGCAACCTCTCGTGCATTAGATTTTTTATTCGAAAATGGTGGATAAAAACTAAACAGATGACACAATTCAATCATAGGCAGTTCAGACCAATCATTTGAATAGTATGGATTTTCAAGATAAGGCATAAACGAAATATCTGTGCACCCGCCAGCGGTCTTCATCCACTCTTTCGCAACGACGATGCTCGGTGAAATTGAAAAGCCTCTTAAGCAAACCGAGGTTTCGTCTGCCCAAATCATTTGGTATGGGTACTTGGTGAAATAGGGGCTATCCCAGTTTTCCGAAATCCAAATAGGATGTGGGTTCGTAAACCCCACCTCAAACAATTCATCGACGCTCAGCGCCCACCGTCCCGTCAAATGAGGCGAGGCGCTCTCTAAAGCTGTCCTCATTGGCTGATGAACAACTGCGTCGTATCCCTTGTCTAAAATCGCGCACGCATTGGTAAAATAGTTTGGGCCGTAATAAACGTCTGCGCAAGCGATGTGCAGTAGTAAATTATTTGTTAGCGCAAATTGTGCCGTGGTTTGAACTTGCAACCCCTGAAGCGCATACCGTTGATCGTAGTTAACAGCACCGTCAATTTTAAGAAAATGTACGTTCAAGTACTTTTTTAATTGCTGAAAGTTTTCATGTGCCTCGATTTTGGCAATGTTATCCTGTTCAGTAAAAATGAGGTAATAAGAGCGACTAAATGGATTGCTACTTGCTAAATTCTCGATCAACGACTTGAGATGGAAATTCAGGAATACATTCGTATATGACTCACCATATACCAAATTCGATATACAAATTTCGCCCATTATTTCCATCCGCTGATGTGGAGAGTTCGGATTAAGTGTCTACATTAATCCTTTGTAACAGGCTCTTATTTTAAGGATAGTCATTTTTTTTGGATCTTTCGAATTGATCTGTAATTGCAGGGTAAATCGTACATTTAGCCTAAATACAATCAAAACTTAGGCAAGCTCTCGCGCAGCCCATTAGTCGGGTTTGATGTTTCGCTTAGTTACCAATTCATTCCACTTCTCAATGTCGGCTTTAATAAAATCGGCAAATTGCTGAGGGCTGCCTCCAACGGTTTCCATACCTAGCGCAACAAAGCGGGCTTTCACATCAGGTTCTGCCAATATTTGGTTAATGTTTTGATTCAACTTATCGACGATACTTGCAGGCAGTTTTGCCGGTCCAACCAAGCCGAACCACGTAGAAACCCCGGTCCCGGGATAACCAAGTTCACCAATGGAAGGAACATCTGGCAAGAGTGCTGAGCGAGCATCCCCAAACACAGCAATAGCTCGAATTCTGCCCGATTGTATGTAAGGCAACGGGGTGACTAACGGATGAATGCCAGCGTCTACCCTGCCGCCCAACAACTCGGTGACTGCCGGCGAATCGCCTTTAAACGGGATGTGATTGAGATTTGCTGTTGCAGCGTAATTAAACACTTCTAACGCAAGATGTGGGGCTGTCCCGTTGCCTGGGCTTGAGACGTTGAGGCCAAGCATAGACTTGTCCGGGGCTGCGACAAACTGAGAGAGGTTCGTCAATTTAGACGTCGACAACACAATCAAAAACAAAGGGGCTCTGACGACTTGAATAATCGGGGTGAAATCCCTCACCGTATCGTAAGGAAGCTTTCCGTACAGGGCCGGATTGGTCGTATGCGGGGCTGCAACCATCAAGAAGTTGTAACCATCCGGATCAGACTTGGCTATTAAATCGGATGCAATGCGTGTGTTCGCCCCTGGCTTATTTTCAACAACGATCGGTTGACCGAGTTGGTGAGATAATTTTTCAGCGAGCAGTCGCGTCGCAATGTCGTTTGATCCGCCGGGTGCGAACGGAGAAATAAAGCGAATCGGTCGGCTAGGCCATGTTTGTGCAGACACAACACCCATCGTGACCACGATGAGGCACAGCAACCGAATCATGAACACTTTCATCTCAATCACTCCTTTGGGAACCCATTATTTAACGGTCGGGCATCGCTTTTTTTTTACTAAGGTTCAATATTGGATTTGAGTATCCGACGTGCTAATGTGGATCGATGCAGTTCTGAAGCACCATCATAAATTCTAAAGGGCCTCATTTCACGCAAAATAAGTGATACCGGTGAGTCTTCAGACATGCCGAGTGCCCCCATCATTTGTGCCGCCCGATCTGCGACGCGATACAAAGCTTCTGAAACAAAGACTTTAGCCATCGCACTCTCGTGCTTGACCGGCAGCTTCAAATCAAGCTTTTGCGCAACGTCCCAAGTCATCAATCTGCAGGCATATAAATCGATGTGTGAATCAGCCACCATGGCTTGGACCTGTTGCAAATCAGCAAGCCGTTCACCAAATGACGATCGATTTTTCACGTAATCCTGAGCGAGCTCCATGGCTCTGGATACCCTGCCAATAAATCGCATGCAGTGCAGCAAACGAGCAGGCTCCAAGCGGCGCTGAGCGTAAGTGAACCCCTGACCAACCTCGCCAAGGACGGCATCGTCGCTGACTTCACAGTCAACGAATTCAATTTCTCCGTGACCACCGATTTGGTAACCGTCAATACTCTGAATATTGCGGATCACACGATAGCCGGGATTATTAGTCTCGACAATAAATAGCGTTGCCCCCTCTGCCGTCTTTGCAAGCACCAGAGCAAACTGAGCATTGACGGCCCCACTGATAAACCACTTTTTGCCGTTAATTACCCATTTACCGTGTCGCCGTTCAGCCAGGGTTTTCAGCATCGCGGGGTCTGAGCCAGCACCAGGTGGCGGCTCGGTCATGGCAAAGCATGATCGCACGTCACCGCGGACCAAAGGGGCTAAATATCGTTCGCACTGAGCGGGCGTGCCGCAATCCATCAGCGTCAGCATGTTCGGTTGGTCAGGGGCTGCGCAATTCATGGCAACGGGCCCAAGAAAACTTCGCCCCGCTGCTTCAATCACCACCGAAAGGTCGCGCCACGATAAACCAAGCCCCCCCATTGATTCGGGTAATTGAGGCGCATAAATGCCTTGGTCTATGGCAATCATTCTTAACTCAACCGTCACCCGATCTAATGCCTCGACGTCGTGTGCAATCGCAGGATTTTCCCTGGGTATTGCCTCAGTGTCGATAAAATGGCGAACTTGTTGGGCAATGGCTTTCACGCGCTCGTTATGCTCAACCATGCTATTTCAGTATCCGTTTGGCAATGTTTAGCAGATGGATTTGACTGGTTCCCTCATAGAGGCGAAACAAACGTACGTCTCGGTAGAGCATTTCAATAGGGCCGCCCATATCAGCACAATAACCAGCACCACCAAAAATCTGGACCACTCGATCAGCGACTCGACCGCACATCTCAGAAGCGAAATACTTGCAGATCGATGCTTGCGTGGTGATATCTTCACCCCGATCACGTGCACGAGCAGTCTCTAACACGAGCGCTTTGGCCGCTTCGATGTCAACCTTGCTTTCTGCCAACATGGCTTGAATCAGTTGAAACTCGCTAATCGGTTGTCCGAATTGATGGCGTTTTTTGACGTGCGCCAGAGCGTCATCCAGCAGACGAATCGCCGGGCCGATGCAAAGCGCAGCGAGATTGATACGCTGCTTATTCAGAGCCTTCATGGCCGTCGCAAACCCTGCACCTAGTTCCCCGCCCAGCACATCCTCGTGATTCGCGCTCACATCCTTGAGGTACACCTCGGACACAGGTGAGCCTGACTGACCCATCTTTCTGTGTTCAGGCCCAGCTTGAATGCCCTTTCTCTCTTTAGGAATGAGGAAAGCAGAAATGCCGCGATGACCTACAGTATCAGGATCGGTTCTGGCAAACACCGTAAAGAGATCTGCAATGGGCGCGTTCGTGATGTAGCGCTTTGTGCCATTAATCACAAACTGACCCTTTGTATTGGGGTCAATCCGCGCAGACGTCTTGACAGCAGTGGCATCTGACCCAGCGTCAGGTTCGGTGAGCGCCAGGCAGCCAGTGATCTCACCAGAGGCGAGTCTGGGCAGCCATTTGGCTTTCTGTGCCGCTGTACCGTCTTGAACCAAGCCCTCTGAGCCAATGCCCGTATTGGTCCCCGCCCTCGCCCGAAATGCCGTTGCTGCTTGCGAAATCTCAATGTTTGCCAAGGCAAGCTCTTCGGTGGTTAAGCCGCTGCCACCATACTCTTCTGGGATGCTCCAACCGAAGTAGCCATTGGCCCTCATGATATCGACCAAAGGTTCGGGAATTTGGTTTTGCGCGACCACTTGCGCTTCGGCTGGGATAGCTAAGTCACGCACGAACTCGCGTATGCCCGCGAGACGCTTTTTATTCATTTCATTGTCAGTGATCATGTCAGCTAATTTTAATTAGTTTGTCTTGTCTGTCTTTTTTATCTTATTTGTTTTACGCTCAAGCCATAAGGCACTTGACCCTAATCGTTTAGAAATTTTATGCCGATGGCGAGCAAAAAACTTATAAGCGATTTGTAGCGAGGGTTGCAACAACTTTATTGAGAAGAACCATGCAAGCAAAGGCATGCGAGCTCGAGCATACGCTGCGGCAAACACTGCTGGGCCTTGAATCAGTTGCCCATCCGCATATTGACCGTACATTGCGGCGAGCGCTTGCTCACACGATACCCCGACCGACACTGAGTCGAACTGAGCTGAGTTGATATCCACGAAAGCTAACAGCCTTGCCTAGTTTACGGCGTATTGTTTGAACTCGGTCACAAACCCTCAACTGAACTAAGGCTAAAAGCTTCTATGGGGATACTTTCCAAACCTTTTCGCGCACTGATCATTGGCAGCTCTGGGTCGATTGGCGCCGCTTTTATGGATCTGTTCGAGCGCAGTCCCGATTGCACCTTGGTTGTGGGGCTAAATCGTCGAACCTCACACCCAATCGATTATTTGCGACCCGAGTCGATTGAGACCTCCGCCCTAGCATTGGCCGGACAGGCTCCCTTTCAACTCATCATCAACACGATTGGTGCTTTGCATGCTGAGCACTTCATGCCAGAAAAAAGACTGGACGATGTCAACGCCGAGCAACTCACGCAAATGATGCAAATCAATGCGATTGGCCCAGCCTTGACGCTTCGCCATTTTTCAAAGTTACTGGATCCGCAACACAGTGTGGTGGTGACGTTATCTGCCAAAGTGGGCAGTATTGAAGACAACCGTCTCGGTGGTTGGTATAGCTATCGAGCCTCAAAAGCAGCGTTGAATATGCTGATTAAGACTGCCGCTATTGAGCTGCGCAGAACAAAACCGCAGGTTGTCTGCATTGCGCTGCATCCCGGCACGGTCAACTCAGATTTATCTAAGCCCTTTCGCGGTGAACAAATTGGTCGACCAGCAAACGAGGCAGTGGCTGACATGTTCAAAGTGATTGAGGGGTTAACACCCACTGATTCGGGCAGTTTTTTCACTTACTCAGGCGAGAAATTGCCTTGGTAGTAAGCGTTTAAGCGACCGATCCATTCGTTTGAGTTGAGCTGACTTTCTGCGCTCGACAACGGTCCGAGCAATACTTGATAGATGCCCAGTTTTTCTCCCACGCCTTACGCCAGGTCATTTCTTTTTGGCAAACGATGCACACTTTGCGCGGCAGAAAACTTTTATTCCCCCTGTACGAAGTCGTCATATCCAGTGCCTATAGCCCATCAAGACGATTGAGCAACACTTGGGCATGATGCTCAATGGCTTGCTGATCATCGTTGCTGATTTTGCTCAAATTAGCAGTCATCAATCGTGTGCGTGGATTTGAATCAAATTGAGCACGATGTTTGATTAAGAAGTTCCAATATAGCGTGGTCACGGGGCAAGCCGTTTCACCAAAGCGAACCTCTGGTTTGTACTTGCAAGATGAGCAATAGTTGCTCATGCGCTTGATGTAGGAACCGCTGGCGATATAGGGCTTGCTTGTAAATCGACCCCCGTTGGCAAACAAGGCCATGCCAGCGGTGTTGGGTAATTCGACCCATTCGATCGCGTCGACGTAGATTGCCAGATACCAAGCACAGACTTCAGTGGGCAACAGCTCGGCCAAAAGCGCAAAGTTACCCGTGACCATGAGCCGTTGAATATGATGGGCATAGCCGTACTTCAACGTCTGCTCGATAGCATCCTTCATGCACGCCATATTTGTTTGACCAGACCAATACCATTGAGGCAAGGCTCTGTCGTGCGCGTAGTAATTGTCCTGTGCCATCTGTGGCATATCCAGGTAATACATCCCTCGCACAAATTCGCGCCATCCCAGAATTTGTCGAACGAAGCCTTCAACCGCCGACAAGTCGAGCGCATGCTGCTTCCACGCTTTGAGCACGGCAGCAACGACTTCGCGGGGATTTAATAGTTTCAAATTTAAAGAACTGGACAGCACCGAGTGCCAGCCAAACGGTGTATCTGCCCACATGGCATCTTGGAAGGTACCAAAGTTTTGCAACCGATATGAAACAAAGTAATCCAAGGCCTTGAGCGCTTGCTCTCTCGTCACAGGCCAATTGAAGTGACCCAGAGAACCTGGATGGTTTTTGTAAGTCTCTGCAACGTATTGAAGTACCTCTTTGGTCATTTCATCTGGTTCAAAAGACAAGGGATCGTCAATCATGCCTGGACCCTTTTTTGGATAAGGCTTTCGATTGTCTTGATCAAAATTCCACTGTCCGCCTTCGGGGTCTCCGTTTCCATCGAGCAAGATGCGGTGTGTCTTGCGCATCAGACGGTAAAAATACTCGAGTCTTAATTCCTTTTTATCAGACGCCCACGTTCGAAAAACTTCATGGGTACAAAAAAAATGTTCGTCTTCCCGCATGTCAATGCTGATGCTGAGCTCTTGGGCCAAGGCAATGAGAGATTCTTTCAATCGCCACTCACCCGGCTCGGTACAGATCAAGTGTTTGACCCCTGTTTCTATCAAATAAGTTTTTAGCGCTTCAGTGATTGAAAGAGAAGACTCCTTCACGTAATGCAGGGGGTAACCATGGGAGACTAACCGTTGCGCAAAATGACGCATGGCTGACAAGAACAAGGCAATTTTTGCTTGATGAGTCCAGACATAGTTCGCTTCAACGGCTGACTCGATCATGAAGACCTCGTCGACTGTTCGATCAAATCCCTTCAGTGCAGCACCTTGAAGATCTAATTGATCGCCCAGAATCAGCACGACTCTCTTTGACGTATTCATGAATTAGACTGACCCTTCGTGTTGCTTTAACCAGCGATTGCGGTAATGACCATCGGCATCATGATCGGCAGTTTGTTTAGCGACATTAAACGCTCTACCTCCTCTGGGATCGGTGCCACGACCAGCGATGTAAAGCCAATTGCCCTGATTACTGTAAACATCGTAATCAATTAACTGTGACTCGAACCAGGCAGCCCCAGCCTGCCAATCACCCTTCATGTCGTATACCCAATAGCTTGCAGCCACTTGCCTTAAACGGTTAGAGAGATAACGGCGGAACGTACGTCACCCTCGGCATTGGCTCGGCAAACCTAAGTTTTTCTTTTTCTATCTTGTGGCGAAACGAGGTAAATATATCGGGCATGACTGCGATATCGAACGGTAAGTCAGAAGGCTCAAGCATGCTTGATTGCCATACCGACTTGACTTCAATGTTCGAGGCTTGAAGAAGGCGCACTTGTTCAACTTCTTCTGGGGCTTCAATTTGTTCGCAGTAGATGGTGCTTGCATTTACCCCTTCGATGAGTAGGGATATAACAGACTGAACATCGCCAGAATACTCAAACAGATCAGAACCAAAGCTATTGAGTTGCCGTTTCAAGTCGTCAAGGGACGATCGCAAAAATGCTTGGCGATGCCTTCCTACCCGCTCAAACCCCCAGCCAGTGGTTGCCGTAGGTGAAGGATCGTGAATATAAATAGGCAAAAGGCAATCAGCCTGCAAACACGCACTAGAAAACGCTGGATTGTCGATCAATCTGAGGTCTCGACGAAACCAGTAAATCAGTACAGTCACGCTACGTCGTCGGAATTGTCAGATGCAAGCGGTGGCGCGCACATTTTTTCACCGTCCCAGAGTTGCCCACACCAGCAGTGGCCCAGTTCATCAATGATACAAGTGCCAGACCCACAGCAACGATCGTCACGGGTTTCCATGTTCAACGTTATCCTAAGGATAGAAAGCGTTAAGGCGAGTATTCAAGGTATTCTAACGTCGATCATCTCAGTGACTAACCATGTTTCAGAATACCCCTACATGTCGAACTCAAATGGTGCTTCTCGTCCAAAAATTGCAGTCATCGGCGCTGGATTGGCTGGGCTAGCGTGTGCTGCCGAGCTTCAAGCACGTGACTTTCTTGTAGATATCTTTGAAAAAAGTCGTGGCTCAGGCGGCAGAATGAGTACTCGTCGCGGTGCTGACTGGGCAGTCGATCATGGGGCACAGTACTTTACAGCGAGAGATCCTCTATTTATCAACGCCCTTTCCTCTTGGCTTGACCAGAAACAAGTGGCCCTATGGGCACCTGAACTAAAAGTTTTTGAAAATGGCCAATGGCAAACTATTCAATCGAACGATAAGCGCTATGTCGCGACACCCGGGATGAGTTCTCTTGGCAAATATTTAGCCCAACCCTTGTCAGTTCAGCACGAGCAGACTATCAAGCAAATTGAACGGGTGGGTAGCACTTGGGTGCTCCACACCAACGAAGCCGGCCAAATTAGTCGCACTTATGAGGGGTTGGTACTCGCCATCCCCTCGCCGCAAGCACTGGCCTTAGTCAACGGGCTTGATACTGAGGCAAGTCAACTCGCAGCAGCCACTCAGATGAACGCTTGCTGGACATTGATGATTAAGTTCGCGACTCAACCTGCCCTCGAGTTGGATGCTGGATTTGTCAATCACGACATCATCAGTTGGCTTTGTCGAAATGCCTCGAAGCCTGAGCGAAGCGACCGCGATTATTGGGTGGTGCATGCCAATCCAATCTGGAGTCAAACTTTTATCGAATTATCCAAAGAAGAGGCAACCGCTCAAATAGTCGAGCGTCTCACTCGGCTTGGATTTCATTGTCAAGGTGCAGAGATCACAACACACCGTTGGCGCTATGCGAGCGGCTTTCTGGAGACGCAGCCCGAATGCTATCTCTCTGCCGAAACACACTTGGGTTTGTGCGGCGATTGGTTACATGGTGGTCGAGTCGAGGGGGCATGGCTGAGTGGATACAAACTCGCCCACCGCATGGCGGTTTCGTATTAACGCGTGCAACTCAGTTTTATTTCGGTTTGTACTGACCCGAACAATAAGCGCGAGTCACCTCTTTGCTTCTCAAGCTAGCATGTTTGGTTGCACGACCAGTCACGCGTTTTCGCCATCGTTCAAACGAACTTCGCTTTAATGATTGGCGCATCAGCGTTTTTACTTGAGGTTCAGACAAGCCAAACGCTTGTTGGATTGCCTCAAAAGGCGTGCGGTCCTCCCAGGCCATCTCGATGACACGAGACAATTCATGAATGGCTAGAGGCCGAGGAGCATTGAGCATCATTTTTTGCGAAAAACTGCCTATATTTTCTTTAATGACTTCAGAATTTTTTCGGGCGTAAAAGGCTGATCAAACACGGCCGCGTCAAAAAGTGACAAGGCATCATTAATGGCATTCATCACCGCACCAGGTGCACCTGCAGTGCCCGCTTCGCCTGCGCCTTTTGCGCCCAGTTTAGAAGACTGTGTTGGGGTTTCAATATGAGCTACCTCAATATCTGGCATCTCATTTGCCATGGGCACCAGATAATCGGCCATATTACCGTTTCGAAGCAAGCCACTGTCATCATACAGGCACTCTTCAAATAACGCGCCACCGATGCCTTGAACAATTGCCCCACGCACCTGCTCAGTCACCAGCATCGGGTTCAGCACGCGGCCGCAATCTTCAACGGCCCAGTGTTTCAACAATTTCACAAATCCCGTCTCTGTATCAACCTCGACATAAGACGCCTGCACGCCATTGGTAAAAATGAAGGGATATTGTGTTTGGGTGTAGTGGCGCGTCACCATCAGATCAGTGGAAAAACCGGCAGGCAACGTATCCGTTCGGAAGTAACCAATCCGACCAATTTCACTGAACGGCAGCAAATGCTCACCTGTCGCTTTATCAAGAACAAAACTTTGCTTGACCGTTAATTCAGTTGGGTCACGATTCAAGATAACCCCTGCGAGTTTCAGAATATTAGCTTGCAATGCCTGCGAAGCAAGCAATACCGCCTCGCCGCCCACCCCGGCACCACGAGAGGCCCAAGTGCCACCGCCATAAGGTGTGACATCCGTATCACCCGTGATGATCCTGACCTGTTTGATTGGCACACCAACCCCGTCGGCCGCGATCTGCGCATAAATCGCCTCAGTGCCTTGCCCTTGTTCACCCACACCGACCATCACAGACACGACGCCACTGGGGTCAAGTCTGGCCGTCGCGCCGTCTTGAGAAGCGATTCGTGCGCCGCCGACACCATAAAAGGCAGGACTGGGATTGGTTAATTCAATGAGGGCCGCAAAGCCGATACCACGATAGATCCCTTGCTCACGAAGCGCTGCTTGTTCTTTGAGCAACGCAGGATAATCCATCATTTTCTCAATCGTACGCAAACATTGCTCATGCGACAGCACCTCCAACTTGATACCAGAGGCACCTGTGCAAGGGTAAGCATCATCCGGAATCACGTTTTGCTTCCGAAACGCCAGCGGATTCATCCCCAATTTGCGAGCAGCCAAATCAACCAACCCCTCGGTCACAGCGCACGCGACCGGATGGCCAACACCGCGATACTGACAAGTAGGCGTCTTATTTTGAAAAACCACGTCCAGTTTTGCACGGTAATGCTGATGCTTATAGGGACCACCCACCAGATTAACGACCTGATTGCCTTCAATCGCACTCGTTCTGGGAAACATCGAATAAGGGCCAATACCCGTTAAATCTTCAATTTCAAAGGCAAGGATATCGCCGTTCTTATTCGCCGCCAACCGACCTTTGACACGATGTTCACGCGCATGGATATCGCTGGTGAACGACTCAAGACGGTCTGCCACAAACTTAACTGGCCTTTTTAGCAAAATGGATAAGGCAACGGTTGCAAAGTCATCAGGATATGCATGCACTTTGATGCCAAACGAGCCACCGACATCTTTGCAAATCACTCGCACGTCTGATTCTGATAAATCGAACTGACGACAATACAGATCTTGCATCATGTGCGGAGCTTGCTGCGAGTGGTATACCGTCAGGCGACGTTCACCCGCGTTGTAGTCAGCAACCTGACACCGTGGTTCGAGTGTGACACCGGTATGGCGACCAAAGCCAAAAGTCGCTTCAACAATCACATCAGCCTGAGCAAACTGTTCATCAACTTGGCCCACGTCAAGGCTACGTGTAAAGCATAAGTTATCGCCAAGCGCTGGGTGGATCAATGGCGTCGCTGCATCGAGCGCAGACTCCATGGACACCACCGCGGGCAATTCTTCCCACTCAACCTCAAGTTGCTGCAAAGCATCTTCGGCTTGCGCTCTGGTTTGTGCGACAACAGCCACCACCGGCTCACCTTGCCAGCAAGCTCTATCAACGGCTAACGCATGTTGCGGCGCGGACTTCATTCCGACCAAGTGCCCTAGTGTGGCTACCCAAGGCTTGCAGAGCGTTGCCATCTGTTGGCCATCGACGACGGCAAGTACCCCTGGCATTTTTCTAACGACATCGGCGTGAATCTTGCCAATCTTCATATGTGCAACGGGCGATCGCCAATAAACGACATGCGCCATGCGGGGAAGTTGAATGTCATCAACGTAGGTGCCTTCACCTTCGAGTAATCGGCGCATTCCATGTCGAGGTTCACTCGCCCCGATGTAGCGTTGGTCAGTCGTCACCGGATCCAACAGCAAGCCCCCCAGCTCATGAGGTTTATTCATTGCGCGACTCCTGTTCTCGACACGAGTACGTCCATCACGGCATCAACAATGGCATGATAGCCAGTACAACGGCAATAGTTACCTGATAGCCACTCACGTACCTGCTCACGGTTTGCGTCGGGTAGCTTTTCGATCAACTCACCCGCTGCCAACAACATGCCCGATGAGCAAAATCCGCACTGCATGGCGTTATGGCGCACAAAGGCGTCTTGCAATTCACGTAAAACCCCCGTCTGCGTGGCCCCTTCAATCGTTTCAACCACACAACCATCTGCCTGAACCGCAAGGTACAAACACCCGCGAACAATCTTGTTATCGACTTTGACCGTACAAGCGCCACAGGCACCTTGCTCGCATCCTAAATGCGGGCCTTTAAGCGATAGGTCTTCACGAAGGAAATCAACCAAGTGTCGACGTGGTTCGACTTCAGCCGTCAACACGTTGCCGTTAACGGTCATGGTGACTTGTTTCTTAATCGTCATGCGGTCTCCAATATCTTCATCGGCGTCAAACAGCCGCTCAACCCATCATTTGTTTCAAAGCGCGCTCAAGTAACACCCCTGCAAGATGGGTTTTGCTCTCTGCACTGTTTGTGATGTCGCCAATCGTCTCAAGGTTATCGCGAGCCGCTTGTGCAGCCGCATTGATGACCGATACCGTCAGCGGTTGTCCATTGATGATATCTTGGGCGGCCTCACACAACACGGGTGTCGAGGCAAGCGAGAAAAAGGCAAAACTGGATTGATCCAGAGTGTTGCCTTGCCTATCAGCGACGGCAGCTAATCCTGCGATAGCATAATCGCCGTGACGACGCGCCAACTCTTGAAAGCAAAATACATGATTCGGTGATGCGACGGGGATTTCAGTGGCGACTAAAATTTCCCCATCGTCTAGCGCCGTCGTATAGAGATCAATAAAAAAATCTCTGGCTGCCACTCGACGCTCACCACGTTTGCTCGCGAGAATCATGGTTGCATCCAGCGCCATACTGCATGCAGGCCATTCAGCGGCCGGATCCCCGTAAACCAGTGAACCGCCCCATGTCCCCAAATTACGAATAGCGCGGTGGGCGATATGAGGTGCGGCAGCTCTTAATAAAGGGGCATGCTGGGCGATAAGATCAGATTCTTCAATTTCAGTATGCGTCACGAGTGCGCCGATGCGAAGCATGTCGCCATCAAGTGAGATACCTTTGAGTTCAGTCACTGCGCTAATGTCGATCAACATCGCTGGTTCGGATAAGCGCATATTCAGCGTGGCCAGCAACGTTTGACCACCTGCGATGAGTTGGGCATCATCACCGCCTTCGGCCAGCGCGGTGAGGGCTTGTGCGAGGGATTTGGGTTTGACATAGTCGAAGGCTGCGGCTTTCATGGTTCGTCCCTTAAGCAACTTGCTCGTCTGGTCTGTCGCCCTGTGCTGATGCCTCACCACTCAGCGTGTTAGACAGTCGTTGAAAAAAGTCGTCCGCAATTTTTTTGGCCGACGCACTAATCAATCGACCGCCAATTTGACCCAACTTACCGCCTATCGAAGCCTCGGTGCTGTAGCTGACCAAGGTGCCCTGCTCGGCTGCCTTTAACTCGACCCGCGAACGTCCTTTGGCAAACCCAGCTGCCCCACCTGAGCCTTCGAAGGCCATTGCGCAGGAAACGTCTGGTATCACGTCGGATAACAATAGCTTGCCCGCAAACCGCGCCCTGACTGGTCCAATTTTAAACATCACTTTAGCGTGGATTTCCTCTGGCGAGATCCGACTGATTTCCTCACAACCCGGAATGGCTTTTGCAAGGACGTCGATATCGTTCAGCGCCTTCCAGACGTCGGGCACTGATGCGGATATCAATTGTTCGCCGTTGAGTTCCATAATGCTCCTTGGGGTTTATCCGAATAGTCGGTTATCGATCAAATGTTCAACAATGCGTCATTATTTACCTTTTGGTCAATAAGTCCAAATACGGACAAACCCTGATAAGCGATGATCGGAACAAAAAACTCACTGACGAAAAGCCACATGCCGACGACCGCACAGGTTGTGGATGTGCCCGTCGTGAATTTGCGCAAACGAATGACCACTGAAGATCGTCGCCGCCAAATTCTTGAAGGTGCCATCAAATTTTTCGCGCGACACGGGCTGGATGGCCAACTAAGACAGTTGACCAAAGAACTTGGCATCACCCATGCCCTGCTCTATCACTACTTCCCAACAAAAGACGCACTGATCAAACAAGTTTACGAAGACGTATTCGAATCTCGGTGGAAACCTGAGTGGCAGGATCTGCTCGACGATAAACAACGATCGCCCAAAGAAAAGCTTATTGCATTTTACGCTGACTATTCTGCAAGCTTTTTAACTCATGATTTTGTGCGCATCCTGATTTTTTCAGGGCTCAGTGATCGTCGTATTAGCGACCGTTTTTTGGGGATGCTGCGCGAACACCTTATCCCTAAACTGGTTCGTGAGACACGTAAACACTGTCAGCGCCAGACGCGGGCAAAACCGAGCAATCGTGAATTAGAACTCCTGATGGGTCTGCATGGTGGTATTTTCTATATTGCGATGCGACGCTGGGTGTATGGTCAATCTATTTATGAACTTACGAGCCCTCAGACAGAATTAGAGATTATTACTGACCGAGTGGTGTCGTATCTTCTTTCCGCTGAAACTTTGTTTAAAAAGGATTGAGCCCAACCATGTCAACGCTAAGCCTGAATCACTTCTCTATTCGCAGCGTTGAGCTGCAAAAGACTGCCGATTTCTACACCAAAGTACTGGGCTTAACAGAAGGCCCCAGACCGAATTTCCCGTTTCCAGGCCTCTGGCTATATAACGGTGATCACGGCAGCTATGCCAATGCCGTTCTGCATATCATCGGCATCGACAAAAATGACCCAGAAGGTCTTAAGCGGTATCTTGGCGATCGCGATTTAAGCAGTCTGCAAGGGACTGGTTGCGTTGATCACATTGCTTTTTTTGCGACTGACCTAAAAGCCAAGATAAAAACCTTGCAACAGTTAAACGTGCAATATCGCGAGCGAACCGTCCCTAACCTGAATTTGCATCAAATATTTCTCGATGACCCAACAGGTGTGGTGATTGAACTGAACTACCCGGCCCAAGAAAAGCAAACACTCGATGCTGAAGCGATCTAAGTAAAGCAATGGCTAAAATTCTTGTCGTCGGTGGATCGCTCGGTGGTCTGTTCGCAGCCAATATGTTGCATCGGCAGGGGCACGAGATCACGGTGCTTGAAAAATCCATGAATCCCATGGATGGACGAGGCGCTGGCATCGTGACTCATCCATCACTTTTTGAAGCGCTGGGTTTGGCAGGCGTCAAGGTTGACGACACCATTGGCGTCCCAGTGGCCAAACGCGTAGTCTTAGGGCTGGATGGCACCGTCATCAGTGAGGCTCAGCATCCGCAAATTCTGACCTCCTGGAGCAGACTTTACCAATTATTAAAAAATTGCCTACCTAACGAACGCTACTTACAAGGCAAGGTCGCTCAGCAAATTTTTCAGGATGACCATCAAGCACACGTCGTCTGTGAAGATGGCAGTAGATACTCGGCTGACTTACTCCTAGCATCTGACGGCTTAAGGTCGGTGGTAAGACACGCTGTGCTGCCTTCAATTCAACCAGAATACGCAGGTTACGTAGCCTGGCGCGGGGTCTGTGACGAGGCCGCGCTATCAACTCACACGCTCGATACCTTATTTGACCATTTCGGTTTTTGTTTGCCCGACGCAGAGCAAATGCTCGGGTACCCAGTCGCCGGTCCGAATAACGACACGCGCATCGGCAAGCGTTGGTACAACTTCGTGTGGTATCGACCCGTGTCAGCCCAAACATTAGTCGATTATTTGACGGACGAGGCAGGCGTTCATTATGCCCACGGCATCCCACCCGCTAAGATTAAGCCAAGTTTGATTAACCTCATGCGGGCAGCCTCCAAGCAAGTACTTGCCCCGCAATATGCAGAAATTATTCAGCAAACTGCGCACCCTTTCGTGCAGGCCATCTACGATGTCAAATCCCCCGAAATCGCGTTTGGACGAATCGCGCTGATGGGCGATGCGGGCTTTGTCGCTAGACCGCATGTTGGTATGGGGGTAACGAAGGCGGGTGATGATGCCATGAGCCTCACCAAGCATATTCAAGGCTATGGAGCCAACCCCGAGGCCTTACAGGCGTACAGAAGCGATCGACTGCTCAAAGGCCAAGAAATCGTCGCCCGCGCACAATATTTAGGTCGTTATATGCAGTCTCAAGTTACAAAAGGTAAGGATGACAGCGAGGCGATGACTCGGAACGCTGACACTGTCATGCAAGAAACAGCCATTGATTTAAACAACTTAGCAATCACCCCTTGACTTCGTTCACAGTCTAAAAAGGAAGAGACAACCATGAAAACAATCACCACAAATCAGACCAGAAGACAACTCATCATTGGTGGCGCCGCCGCCTTAAGCACCCCGTTCGGGCTTAACACGGCTCGTGCTCAATCAGACACCATCAAGATCGGTTTCCCAACCCCATTGACTGGGGCATTTTCTGCCGAGGCTCAAGATCAGGTGAAAGCTGCCGAATTAGCGATCAAACAATTCAACGATGCGGGGGGCTTTAATGGACGTCGTGCCGAATTGCTGGTACGTGACGATAAGCTGAACCCAGGTGAGGCAGCAACCCGAACGCTTGAGTTAATCGAAAAAGACAAAGTTAACTTCGTTGTTGGCTCGCTCTCAGCCGCAACCCAGCTGTCGATCAACGCAGTTTGCAAAGAACGCAAAGTCTTGTTCAATTCAATTAGCCAATCTGATGCGATTAATGAAGCAAAAGACTGGAGCATCTATACCTTTCACGAAGCACTCAATCCAACCATGACGGCAGGCGCAGTTGCCCGTTATGCAATCCCTTTGTTTGGCAAGAAAATCGCCTTTCTGACAGCAGACTATGCTTACGGCCATGAAATGGTTCGCGCCTTTGAACGCGCTGGTAAACCTTTGGGTGCGACAACTGTTGCAGACATTCGTCATCCACTGGGTGCTTCAGATTACTCTGCGTTCTTGCCACGCATCAAATCGCTCAACCCGGATATTCTCGTCCTTGCTAATTTCGGGCGAGACCTGGCCAATTCAGCCATGCAATGTACCGATTTTGGCTTAAAGTCCAGCATGAAAATCGTAGCGCCCGTGTTGCTTTACACGTCACGGGTGTCGGCTGGTCCTGAGGCCTTCGAGGGGATTGCTGGCGGGACGTCTTATTACTGGGGGCTGGAAGACCGTATCCCTAGCGCAAAAATGTTCAATGATGCGTATCGCAAAGCTTACAGCGGAGCAGTCCCATCGGATTATGGCGCACTGGGTTACGCTGGTGTGAAGAGTGTGCTGGCGGCTGTGCTTGCTGCTAAGTCTGTGGATACAGAGAAAGTGATCACTGCTTTGCAAGCCCTTAAATACGACTGGTACAAAGGCCCAGAATCTTATCGTGCCTGCGATCATCAAGCTGAGCAGTCTGTCATCATCGTAGAGTCAAAGTCCAAAGATATGAAAGACAAAAATGACGTGTTCAAGATTCTTTCTATCGAAGAGGCTGCTGAGAAAAACATGCGTACTTGCGAAGAACTCGGCTTTAAGTGATCCCCGATCCCTTCGATCTTGAACCTTGGGTGAGTTAATGGCTGGACTATCTTTTGATCTAGTGGCGATGCAACTCCTGACAGGGGTTGCATTAGGCAGCGTTTATGCGCTGTTGGCTCTGGGCCTGTGCTTAATTTTCGGCATGCTCAACGTCGTCAATTTTGCCCACGGCGCTTTCTTCATGGTGGGTGCTTTTATTGGCGTTTACTTCTTGGGTCTCACGGGTAATTTCTGGTTAAGTCTCGTCTTGACTGCGATCTTCACTGGTGGATTAGGATTATTGACCGAGCGTTTTCTGGTGCGACGACTATACGGCCGAGGCATTGACTACCCTTTACTTCTCACGTTTGGATTATCGTACGTCTTAATCGAGCTGATCAGAATTTTCTTCGGCATCGAAGGCTTACCCTCTGTCACACCCCAAGGTTTGAAGGGATCGATCAACGTAGGGATTGGCTTCTTTCCGAAATACCGTCTCTTTTTGATTGCAGCGACAGCCCTCATTCTTTTCGGCATTTGGTTTCTAATCCAGAAAACTCGCTATGGCTTGATTATTAAGGCCGGTGCGGTCGATCAAGAGATCGTTAAAGTGCTGGGGATCGACATCTCTAAAGTGTGGCTCATGATTTTTGGATTAGGGTGCGCAATCGCTGGCTTATCGGGGATTCTCGCTTCGCCGACTCGATCGGTAAACCCAGAAATGGGCATTCCCATTCTTGCAGAATCCTTTGTGGTCACCGTTGTTGGTGGGATGGGATCACCTGTGGGTGCGGTTGTGGCTGGTCTTCTCGTCGGCATCGTCTACAGCATGACTTCTTTGTTCTATCCTGATTTAGCCGAGTTATCGATTTTTATCTTAATGGCTCTCGTGCTACTGATTCGCCCACAAGGCTTATTTGGTAGAGCTGAGCGCTCGACCTAGAGACCCATCAATCATGCACTTGTTTCTCTTGCAAATCAGTCGCCATCGGGTTCTTGCCTGTTGCCTTTTTTTGATCGTGTTTCCGTTTCTCATGCCCTACGAGACCTTAGCCATCAACATTCTGATCTTTGGATTGTTTGCGATGGGATTCAATCTTTTATTCGGCTACACAGGCTTGCTCTCTTTTGGTCACGCATCTTTTTTAGGCATCGGGTCGTACCTAACAGGCATTAGCATCGTGAGTTTTACCCTGCCCTGGGCGACTGCCATGCTGATTGGGGTCATCGGCGCGGCATTGGGGGGGTTGATCATGGGCTTTCTTGCGATTCGCACCCGGGGAATATATTTCTCAATGGTGACACTCGCTCTTGGGCAGATCATCTATTACATTTTCTATAAGGCCGAGCGCTTCACGGGAGGTGAAAATGGCTTGCGTGGTGTCAAAGTAGATCAGTTCAAGATTTTTGGCGTTACCGTTGATTTTTTAAATCCGTTAGTCAAATACTACGTCATCCTGTTTTTTGTGATGATGGCAATTTGGCTGATTTCGAGAATCCTGAATTCACCTCTGGGTGCAGTCATGCGTGCCATCAGAGAGAATGAAAAACGCGTTCGCGCTTGTGGATTCGATGTCGATCGAACAAAATTGCTGGTCTTCGTTTTGTCAGCCACCATTTGTGGATTAGCGGGCTCTTTACGAGCATTGCACCTATCCATCGTACCGATCGATTCATTGCACTATTTGCAATCGGGACAAGCCGTGATGATGAGCATTCTGGGTGGCATGGGCACCTTCTTTGGGCCTTTTGTCGGTGCCATTGCCATGTTCTACCTTGAAGATGTCGTCACCACTTTCACCAAACATTGGATGGCGATCATTGGCGTCATCTTTATGTGCTTTGTCCTGTTCTTCCCTCAGGGGATTTGGGGCACCATCCTCGGCAAATTGAAGTTTGAGCGGGATGCAAACTAATCATGCAAACTAGTGCAACGACTCCTATCCTCGAAGCGAAGCAGGTCAGTAAAACCTTTGGTCGCTTTAAAGCATTGCAAGACGTGTCAACACGATTCATGCCTGGCACCTTGACGGCTATTATTGGGCCAAACGGAGCGGGTAAAAGTACGTTTTTTAATGTGCTAAGCGGTGCTTTTGCACCCACCAGCGGCCAAGTACTATTTAACGGTCAAGACATCACGGGGTTGCCTCAGCACGAGTTTGCTCGTCTTGGTATCTCGAAAAGTTTTCAAATTACCAATATTTTCAAACAATTATCCGTGCACGAAAACGTTCGGGTGGCCGCTCAAATGCATACGGCTCGTTATAACTTTTTGAGATCCGCACAAACCTATCCCAAGCCAATCGAAATCGCCGACCAAGTGCTACACAGGGTTAACCTCTCGCACCTGAGTCATCAAACCAGTGGTGATTTGGCGCATGGGCAACAACGCGCGTTAGAGCTTGCGATGGCACTGGCTTGTGATCCCAAGCTGCTCTTACTCGATGAGCCCACCGCGGGGATGTCGCCAGAAGAAACGGTGGTCATGATGAATTTAATTCGTGACTTAGCCAGCGAACGCACGGTCATCTTGGTCGAGCACAAAATGAAATTGATCATGGGTTTATGCAATCGAATTATCGTGTTGCATCATGGCGAATTTTTAGCTGAAGGTAGCCCTGAAGATATTCAAAGCAATGCTGAAGTCAGACGTGTCTATTTGGGTGATAACTGATCATGTTAAGTGTTAAAGATCTCAATGCTTGGTATGACCGCAGCCACATCCTTCAAGGGATTTCGCTTGAGGTTCAGGCAGGTGAAATTGTCACTCTCATGGGACGCAACGGTGCGGGAAAAACGACCACCCTAAGAACGCTCATGGGCCTGGTCCCCAAAAAACAAGGCGAAGCGTCGATTGATGGAAAGCCGTTTCTCGGTCTGGCTGCGCATGAAAGGTATCACTTGGGTTTGGCTTATGTGCCAGAGGATAGACGGATCGTCGCAGGGCTAACGGTCAAAGAAAATCTTCAACTCGGTGTCATCGCAAAAAAAAACACGGGCGACATGGATGTATTGGTTGACGAAATTGCAGAGATATTTCCACGCCTGAAAGAACGTTTGCATCAAGAGGCGACATCAATGTCGGGCGGTGAACAACAAATGCTTGCCATTGCGAGAGCCATGATCGGAAAGCCCAAAGTCATCCTGCTGGATGAGCCCTCAGAAGGCATCATGCCTGTGCTTGTTGATGAGATGTTCAACCTGTTCTCTGATCTCAAACAAAAAGGCCTGACAATTTTGCTGGTTGAGCAAAGCGTCAAGCACGCCTTAAGCATCTCTGACCGTGCTTATATCTTGGATCAAGGCGAGATAGTGTTTCATGACACGGCAAAAAACCTGCTCGCGAACGATGAGATTCAACAAAAGTATTGCGCAGTCTAATGCCATGCGCGTAGGATGTTTACACACGGCGTACAGCAATATCGCCATTTTCGACGCGGCGGCGCTTGAGCTTGAGACGGTGGCGGTTCACCTCAGACACACCGTCAGGTCTGACCTACTTGAAGCCGCTGAGAAAGCTGGGTACCTCACTGCCGACATTGAAACTCAAACGAAAGCTGCTTTGCTTGATCTTTGCCAAGACAACGATGTCGTCATTCTGACATGCTCGACGTTAGGCCCATCAGTCGATGACCTGTCAACGCTCACAACCACGCCTGTCATTAGGGTTGATGAGGCGCTGGCACAAAAAGCAGTCGGGCTGGGCGGGCGAGTCGTGGCGCTTTGCGCAGTCGAAACGACGATTGAACCGACGTCTGAGCTATTTTTGAAAGCATCAAGAGACACGACATCGACAGTAAAAATTCAATGGGTACCTCATGCTTGGGCGCTGTTCAAAGCCGGTAATACCCGTGCGTATCTTGAAATGATTGCTCAGGCGGCCAACGACGCCTATCGCGAAGGCGCCGAGGTGGTGGCTCTCGCTCAGGCCTCAATGGCTCAAGCCGCGAAATTGGTCACAGATCACCAACCACCACTGACAAGCCCGATTTGTGGGCTTCAAGCAGCTATCTTGGCCGTTAAGTAAAGCACTCAGCGTGCTTGGCGTTTCAGTTTTTTATCAAGCAGCGGGAACACGTTTCTGGCGTTAGCTTCGTAGATTTTATGTTTGTCTTGCGCAGACAGCGCGGATGAGTTTTCGATATAGCGCTTTGTATCGTCAAAGTAAAAACCTGTCTCGGGATCGATACCCCTTACTGCACCAATCATTTCAGAGGCAAACAAAATATTGTCGACAGGGATGACTTTGGTGAGTAGATCAATGCCTGGTTGGTGATAGACGCAAGTATCAAAATAGATATTATTGAGCAAGTGTTCGCTCAACAACGGCTTATTAAGTTCTTGAGCCAAACCACGAAATCGACCCCAGTGATATGGTACCGCACCACCGCCGTGGGGAATCAAAAATTTCAGCGTTGGAAAGTCTTTAAAAAGATCTGATGTTAAACACTGCATAAACGCCGTGGTGTCCGCATTTAAGTAATGAGCGCCTGTTGTATGAAAGCAGTCATTGCAACTCGTACTGACGTGAATCATGGCTGGGATTTGGTGTTCAACCATCTTTTCATACAGCGGGTACCAATGTCGATCAGACAAGGGTGGCTCTCGCCAATGCCCGCCCGAGGGGTCTGGGTTTAAATTGATCCCCACAAAACCATAATCGTGAACACATTTTTCTAACTCAGGAATGCATGTCATTAGACCCACGCCTGGCGATTGTGGCAGCATAGCAGCACCCACAAAATGATCCGGAAACAGCTGAGAGACTCGATAACAGAGCTCGTTACAAATGGCTGCCCATGTCGCGGAAGTATTAAAGTTACCAATGTGATGCGCCATAAAGCTGGCGCGAGGAGAAAAAATGGTGAGATCACTCCCCCGCTTTTGCATCAGCGCCAACTGATTATTTTCGATCGAGTCGCGTAATTCATCATCGCTGATCTTAAGCGCTGACACCTTGGGCCCCAGCTCCGGTGTCGATAAGTTGGCGATTTGTTTGCTGCGCCAATCATCCAAAGCGCGAGGCGCTGTGGTGTAGTGCCCATGGCAATCGATAATCATTAAAAGCGTCTCCCGGATCAGTCAGGTTGAATATTGGCATCGCGCACCAATTTTTCATATCGCTGATGTTCAGCTTTGATCAGGTCGGCAAATTGCTGTCTTGTGCCTGAGGTAACCTCACCCCCAACCGACGTGAGACGCTCTTGTATGACCTGTGTCGCGAGAGATTTTTCGACCTCATCATGCAGTCGATCAAGCACTACAGTGGGTGTCTTTGCGGGTGCGACCAAACCATACCAAACAGACGCTTCGAAGCCTGCAAATCCATTCTCTGCAATCGTTGGGACATCAGGATAAAGCGGCGTGCGTTGCGAACTCATGATGGCAAGGATGTGCAAATTGCCACTTTTGACTTGCGGTGTCACCTCAAGCAAGTTCATGGCAACCAGATCAATCTGTCCACCGATCAAGTCGGTGATGGCGGGTGATCCCCCTTTATAGGGAATATGCTTGAATGAAACCCCAGAGGCCTGTTCAAACAGCTTCATCGCCATATGAGGGGTCGCTCCGTTACCGGGTGATCCGTAAGTGATTTGATCGGGATTTATCTTTGCCGCCTCAATGAGCGCTTTGATGCTTTTGTACTTACTATCTGGCCGTGTCGCAATGACAACAGGCACTCGCCCAACTAAAGCGATGGCCGCTAGCTCGGTTTCAGCTTGATAGGGTTGCGGTTTGTACAAGGCCATATTGGCAGCTAAAGCATTGGCTGCGAGCATCAACGTGTAGCCATCAGGCGGGCTATCGATGGTTTGCTTGGTTGCAATGTTCGTCCCAGCGCCCGGCCTATTTTCAACAATGACCGGTTGTCCCAAGTCGATCGACATGCTCTGACCAATAGATCTCGCTACCAGATCGACGGCACCACCCGGTGAGTAACCGACATAAACTTTGATAGGTTTTGATGGATACGTCTGGGCAAACACCAGAGAGCTCAGCAAGACACTTACCCCGAATACTACCCATTTTTGTAAATTTTTCACGTGGATTCCTTAAGCGCTTATCTGGCGTGATCTGCGCTGTTTCGACATCCATAGCCCGAGATCGCTAAGACTGGGATGATCATCGGGCCTTCTGCCCAAAGCCCTTTCGCAAACTCAACCCGATTTCTCCACAAAGTATCTTCGGTATAAACCAGTGAAACCCTTTCTGGATCTCTGGCGTTCCACGCATCTTCCGGCATACGAAGTTTCTGAGTGGCAGTTTCTCTGGTGAGCGGCGCAAGTGCTGTCTTAGTATCCATTGATTTCCCTTGATGAATTCAGCTCTCGGTTCTAGCCTAAAATAGATTTGCCGCAGGGGCAAGTTGGTTTTAAGGACAACATAAATGAAATTAGAAAAACGTACGATTTTGATCACTGGCGGTAGTAGCGGCATCGGTTTAGCGCTGGCACTTCGTCTGTTGGCTCGCGGTAATACCGTGATCGTGACAGGTCGACAGCAGGCTAAGTTGGATGCCTTGAAAATGAGTCACCCCACGCTGAACATCATACAAGGAGACGTAGGGCATCCAGCCGACGTCGCTTCGCTATGCGAACGAGTTATTGCCGCGTTTCCGGCATTGGATACGCTCATCAACAACGCGGGCATCATGAAAAATGTGGATATGAATCTGCCGGCGCAAAGTGAAATGGCCTGTGAAGAGCTGGATATTAATCTGAGCGGCCCCATCCGCATGGTGCATCATTTGCTTGCTCACTTGAAACAACAACCGTCTGCACTGATTGTGAATGTGACCTCGGGTCTGGCGTTTATTCCCATGTTCTCGGCCCCCGTCTACTGTGCGACCAAGGCTGGATTGCACTCTTTTAGTATTTCTTTGCGTGCACAACTTGAGGGCAGCTCAGTCAAAGTGGTCGAGCTTGCCCCTCCCGCCGTCGACACGCCATTGTTTCATGGCGTGATGGGTGCAGAAGCGAGCAAACAACAGGCGATGCCCGTCGATAAACTCGTCGAGCAAGCCCTGCGAGGCATCGAGAGTGACCGTGATGAAATTCGGCCTGGCCTGGCCAATGTGCTGTACGCAATGAGCCGCTTGGCACCGCGCTTCATGTTTGGTCAGCTGACCAAGATGACTCGCAAAGCGATCGGTCAATGAGCCTGCCATGAGCACAAAGATGTCGTTAAACGTTTTAGGGCAGCCGTTAGTCGCCTGCTCTTTTGATCCCTTAACGGGATTTTTTCGCGATGGTTGTTGCAAAACAGATGACAGTGATCATGGTCGACATCTCGTTTGCGCCATCGTCACTGCCGAATTCTTGCAATTCAGCCAACAACGGGGCAATGACCTTGTCACCCCAAGGCCCGAATATCGATTTTCTGGCTTGGTGCCTGGTGATCAGTGGTGCCTCTGTATAGACCGTTGGGCCGAGGCGTTGGCGGCAGGCTGTGCACCAAAAATCAAGCTTGAAAGCACACACATCAACGCGTTAGGGACGATCTCTCTCGAAGTGCTGCAGCAACATGCGCTTCAACACTTCAACATTAACAAGACTGTCAAGTAAAGACGAATAACATCGCTGAAAGTGGCGTAAATACCGTTGATTCGATAGTGCAACCGCAGGCGTCAGAGCTCAGGGCTAACTTAAACGAAAAATGAGGATACCAGTATGCGCAAGCTTTATCTGTTGTTGTTTCTGCTGCCCGCCGTGTCATTGGCCCAATCGCCAACAGTTGGCGGCATTGCCGCCGCGCCTGACGATTGGTTGTTAGGGCAAGGCCAAAAATGGCATTATCGTACGGCTCCTGCTCAAGAGCCTGTTGCGCTGTCTGTGCGTGCGCCAAATAGTGGTGAGTCTGCGATTATTGAACGGGCAAAAGAAATCATCAAAAAATCGTCAGCAAAATCGCTCATGTTGATGAACGGTCATGAAATCGTCTGGGTTGGCTACCGAGAGCCAGCCAATGCAAACTCATTCTTTTTGAGCTTTAGCGTTGGCAAGACGGTCACATCGATGGCCATCGGTCAGGCGATTTGTGCGGGTAGGCTGTCGTTACAAGATAAAGCAGAGAAATGGGTGCCTGAACTAACTGGCACTGATCTGGGCGGGGCAACGGTCGCGCAATTACTCACAATGAGCGGCGGTACTTCTGCGATCAATAAAGACAGCTCAATCATGTCGAGTGATCAGCAGCGCGATATGCTGGCGGGCAAAATTAGTTTCGTCGATATTTTAAAGACGCCCGGGGTCAACCAGGCGAGTCAATCTGTGTTCAGTGGCAAGTCAAAACCAGGAGAAGTGTTTGACTATCACAGCACAGATCCTTTGCTTTTGGGCGTTATTCTCAATAGAGCGACCCGAACAACTTATGCAAACTGGACTGATGAGATGGTGTTCAAGCCCGCTGGGCTTAAGTACCCTGCCATTATCGGACAAGACCACTTTGGGTACGGGCAAGCGGATGGCAATATTCGCATGAAACTTGAGGACTGGGGTCGTTTTACGCTTTGGCTTAAAACCGCAGAAACCGGGACGGGTTGTTTTTCCGACTATGTCAGGCAAGCTGCCAAAACTCAAATCAAAAACTCACTTAAGCGCGAGGGTAAAGCCTTTGATGGGTATGGATATCTCATCTGGACAGAAAATGACCAACAAAAAGACAGTTATTGGGCGGTAGGATATGGTGGTCAAAGGCTGGCCTGGAACCACAAAAACAGGCGGATGCTGGTCGCCTTCTCTAACGTAGAAGACTATATGGCAGATCTCTATGCACTCTATCGAGATTGGGCGGCACTGCCCGATTGAGTTAATGGAGGCGGGCATTTATCACGACTTCCCAAGTCCTCTGTGCCGTTACATCCAATGCTATACAAATGCTTGCGAGCGCAAAATCAATTGCATCTTTTTCGATATCTTCTATTGCTCTATCGAGCCGATCAGCAATTGTTAGCATTGCCAATGAGCTACTTTAGTTAAAGCTCGCCTGAGCGCTTTTCGTCATTCAGGATACATTTTCTAAGCCAACATTCCAATCAAATTAAATCAGAAAAGTTATCTTTTGCAGAGCAAACCAAAAATTGCGGAGCACATAAAAACGGCCCACATCGCTGTGAGCCGCTTCAATACTGGTGCCCCCCCCGTGAGTCGAACACGGCACCAACGGATTATGAGTCCGCTGCTCTAACCAAGCATGAGCTAGAGGGGCATTCGATGGGCTTCAGTAATCGTGATTACTGTTGACCTTCGAGAAAGCTCTTCAGTTTATCAG